>JAISMV010000064.1 GCA_031276535.1 Flavobacteriaceae bacterium | reverse complement strand
TTAGCGGGCTAAATCAAGAAGAAAAAGTGAAAAAGCCGCTCAAAAGAGCTTAAAAAGAATGCAAAATATAATTAGAACCTAAAAATAAATATTTGAATAAAATTTAAACAGGCTCTAAGTTAATAGAGCCTCTTAAATACCTAAAAGAAATGAAAATATCGCTAAGTGAATTCGAACATCAGATTAATGAAACCATTCTCAAACGAGGATTTAATTACTACAAGAGAGGACATGTTACAGATGTAGAAGAACTTGATGACGGAGAATACGAAATAACGGTTGAAGGTTCTGAAATTTACACTGTTAACCTTAAAGTCAAGGGAGATGTTGTCACCTATTTTGAATGCGATTGTCCGTATGATATGGGGCCGGTATGTAAACATGTGGTTGCGGCATTGTTTTATCTGCAAAAAGACATTTTAGCAACCTTAACCTCCCCAACAGAAAAGACGAAGAAAAGACCGAAAGAAAAATCTGTGCTCAAGCAGGCTGATGAACTCCTTGAGACCTTATCCCATAACGAATTAAAGTCATTTGTCCGTAATGTTTGTGTAAGCGACAAAAAATTCAGGCAATTGCTTGTTGCTAAACATATCCACATTTTATCTCCTGCCTCAAAAGAGTTGTATGCAGAACAGATACGAGTACTGGTAAATACTTATTCGGACAAGTATGGTTTTATAGACTATTCAGCTACATTTAAGCGGACAATTGAAGCAATGGCAAATGATGCGAAAAAAAACTTGAATGAGGGACAGCCCCGACTAGCGATGTTTATTGCTCTGGCTATTGCCGAAGAAATGGTGCAAGTGCTAAACTATGGTTCAGACGACAGCGATGGTAAAATCGTGGACTGTATCGAAGATGCTTACGAAATTTTGAAAATGCTTACGGAAATGGATTTGGATGAAGCCCTGCATGATGAATTATTCGATCATCTGATTCGTTTGTTCGAGGAAAATATATTTAAGGGTTGGGATTGGCATTTTCACACAATCGGGCTTGCCATTGAGTTTTTAAAAAAACCTCAGGAGAAGGAACGTATAAAGGCTGTTTTGGATAAGATAAAGCCTAATGGTAATAAATGGGACTGGGATTACAGCCAAGCCCAGGAATTGAGCATGGCACTTATACAAAAAACGGAGAGTGCAGATTCCGTAATCCGGTACATGGAGAAGAATATTTCCAATTCAAATTTCAGGGCAAAGTTGATCGAAATCGCCATAGAAGCGAAAGATTACAGCAAAGCTAAAATCATAGCGGAGGAGGGTGTGATAAAAGAGGCTAACGGATCAGCCGATCAGTGGCGTAATTACCTGTTGACGATCGCCCGGAAAACCTGTGATACAGAAAACACCATTCGATTTGCCCGTTACTTCTTGGTTCACTCCGACGATCGGTATCATTCACCGAAATATTATTATAATGTACTAAAAGATTTGATACCAAGTGCACAATGGCCTGAGTATTTGGAAAACCTTATTATCGAGATCAATAGTAAAAGCGACGGGTTCGACTATGATCGCATCTCCAAATTGTATATATGGGAGGCACAATGGGATCAGTTATTGGAACTGATCCGGCAGCATGCCAACTTTGACCGGATAGCCCAAGCAGAACGATATTTGGATGAATCTTACTCCGAAAAATTAGCCATTCTCTATAATAAACTAATACTTGCCTATCTGAAACGGAATATAGGGCGGAATCATTATCAGATCGTATGCCGATATATCCGGAGGATGATAAAGCTGGGAGCCCAATCAATGGCCACAAACCTGATAAAAGAACTCAAAAACACATATCCTACAAGACGAGCTTTGATCGAAGAGTTGAACAAGATCTAAGCTTTTACGGGCTTTTACCTGTTTGCTATTTTTTTTACACCTGATAAGAACAGTATGAGTTTGGAGTATAGCTTTCATTTGCCCTGTCTGATGCAATAAGTATTTTTTTTACCTTTGCCCTATGCGGAAGATAGTAATATTTTTAATTTTAAGCAGCATAATAGTATCATGTGCCAGAGTGGGAACCCCCGGCGGAGGTGCTAAAGATGAAACGCCACCTAAATTTTTAAGCTCCAGTCCCGATACTTTGGCTACGAAAGTGAATCCTAAAATAAAGGAAATCATCTTAAATTTTGATGAATATATACTGGTTAAAGATATATCCAAACAAGTTATCATTTCCCCTCCTCCAAGAGTTATGCCTTCTATAACTCCCAATTCCATTGCGAGAAAATACATTTCTGTGCGTTTTTTTGAACCTTTGCTGGAAAATACCACCTATACCCTAAGTTTCGGATCCGGTATTCAGGATAATAACGAAGGAAACAAACTGGAAGACTTCTCTTATACCTTTTCCACAGGAGATAAAATAGACAGTTTACAAATATCCGGTCGGGTAAGGCAGAGTTTGGAGAAGGCTCAGGCTCCCTCAACTCTGGTATCTTTATATAAAATAGAGACAGATACATTAGGAAAAGATTCCGTTAACCTGAAAGGCAAGCCCTATTATGTCTCAAGGATAGATACGGTTGGGAATTTTAAATTAAGCCATCTTCATGAAGGGAAATTCCGTCTGATAGCATTCAACGATTTGAATTCCAATCTGATTCCGGATGTAGGAAAAGAAATTACAGGTTTTTCTCCTGAGATAGTAAATCCCGTTCAGGGATTAGATTACGATATTGTTCTCTCGCCGGTAAGACAACCTTACCGAACAATAGGAGCAGAGCAATATGGACAGGGAATTATTAAACTCAAATTTAAAGGAACTCCGGAAAAAATATCTGTTATCCCGGTAGATAAGGACTTTCCTCCGTTTAAAACAGATCATTCTCCTTACGCGGATAGTTTATATGTATATTTTAATAATAAAGAATTAAAAAACACGGAAAAAAAGTTCAGAATAAAGTTTCTGACCCAATACAAGGAAAGATCGGACACACTCAATGTCTTATATGATAATACAATAGAAACAACTCTGGAACTTTCTCCGGTAGAGAAAGAAGTTACGCCTTCTACGTATTTTGCGTTAAAATCTAACAATTACATAAAAGAAGTGGATAAAAGTAAGATAGAAATCCTGAAAAATAAAACCCCCATAGATTTCACCTCTGAAATAGATTCCGTAAACAATAAAAATGTACATATTAAATTTCCGGTATCTTTTGATTCTGAATATCAGGCACAAATTAATGCCGGAGCTTTCAAAGACTTTCTGGGACAGGAAAACACAGACACACTTTCATATACCATAAGAACAAAAAAACAAAGCGAGTATGGAAATTTAAGCATTAGAATTCAAAACAAACCCGCTTCTAAATTCTTTTTTCAGCTAATGAACGAAAAATATCAGGTTTTGGAAAACATATACGGAGAAGAAGATACCTTTAATTTTAAGAACTTACTCCCCGGAAAATATCTGATACGAATTCTGGTAGATGAAAATTCCAACGGGTTTTGGGATACTGCAGATTTGGAGAACTTTATTCCGGCAGAAAAGACCTTTATATATCCTGATCCTGTAAACATACGGGCTTTTTGGGATATAAACGAGGTCTGGATTTTATAGAAGCAGTTTAAAAATTTTCTTGTCAGTATTTAAATCTTTAGGATCAATAGAAAAAATATTCATGAAAAAAACAATTTATATCACTTTATTTATTTTAGCCGCAATTCAATTTATAAGAATAGACAAAAACAATCCTCCGGTAGATGAAAAACAGGATTACTGTACGGTAACTCAGACACCGGCCGAGGTGCGGGATATTTTGAAAAAAGCTTGTTACGACTGTCATTCCAATGAAGTGAAATACCCATGGTACACGAACATAGCTCCGGTTTCATGGTTTATAAAAGGACATATCAACGAGGGACGGGAATATCTTAATTTTTCAGAATTCGGAAAATATAACAAGTATCAAAAAGAACATGTCATTACAGGGTTGCCTCAGGTTATGGAAAGAGGAACCATGCCGCCGGGAAGTTATGTCTGGATGCATAAAGAAGCAGACCTGACAGCAAAAGAAAAAGAAATGGTGTTGAAATGGTTCCTGACATTTTTACCCGAAGATTCTATAAAATAAATACTATGAAAACCATAAAAAAAGGAGATACCTTCCTGATTGTAGCTCCCGCAGGGATAATAAAAAAAGAAGATATTCAGCCTGCAATCGACCTGATAGAAAAAAAAGGATGGAAATACGAGATAGGAAAAAATACGTTTAATCAGTATTCCTTTGGATATAATTATTCCGGTACTCCCAAAGAACGATTGGAAGATCTGCAATGGGCATTGGACCACCCTGAGGCGAAAGCCATATGGTTTGCCCGTGGAGGATACGGAGGAGTACAGATCATAGACTCTTTGAAAAGTAAAAGATTTAAAAAAGATCCGAAATGGTTGATCGGATATTCAGACAATACGGTTTTTCACCAGCATTTTAACAGGAGAGGCATTCCCACCCTGCATGCAACCGTGTGCAAACCGTTGTCTCAGGGACATTCGGAAGAGACCTACTCAACACTCATAGATGCTCTGGAAGGAAAGAAACTCACCTATACCGTAGAAAGCAGTCCGTTTAATCAGGAAGGAAAAGCGGAAGGACTTATTACGGGAGGAAACCTGTCTATTTTATATAGCTTATTGGGAAGCCGTTCACTGGATCGTTTTAAAAATAAGATCTTGTTCATAGAGGATTGGTATGAAAATTTTTATCACGTAGACAGAATGTTATTAGGATTGGAAAGAGCAGGTGCATTAAAGAAAATTAAAGGATTGATAGTAGGAGGTTTTACCAGAATGGATTCTAAAGAAGAAAACAAAAATTATGACGATCCCTTTGACGTGGAAGCCTATAAAGTAATTTCAGCAAGATTTCAAGATTATGATATTCCAAAAATATTTGGCTTTCCCGGCGGACATATTTTTGACACGCGGGCAATTATCATGGGAGGACATACTACTCTGGAAGTCGGAAAGAACAAAGTGAGTTTCAGCAATACCCTGAATTCAATTCCGGATTAGAAATTAATGCGGTAAACGCCGGAAACCGATTGAGTTCCCTTGTCTGCCTTTACGTATTGTTTGATCCATTTTATTCCGGTGTTAACCAGACAAGCGCTGCGAACTCCCGATTTTCTGTTTACGGAAGTTATGTTTCCGTTTTTATCCACTGTGTAGGAGAAGGTGATAGAGCCTGATTCGGTACAGTCGTGTTCAGGAACTTTTCCTCCTCTTCCCATAGTTCCGGGAATGAAACCTATCAGTTTTCTTCCGTTTCCAATGCCTTCTCCGCCGCTTCCTTCTCCACCTGTTTCTACTCCCTGATTTTGTCCGGGTCTTCCTCCGGTTCCTTCTCCGGTAGAAGTGGTGCTTTTTCCTTTACCGCTTATTAAAGCTCCTACAGCAGCATTTCCTTTAGCGTTGCCTCCGGCATTTCCTACTCCTGCCCCCGGAGGGGTGTTCGATGTTTTAGGCGTGTTCTTCGCAGTGTTGGAAGTGGTTTTGGTATTTGTTTTCTTTGGAGTTGTTTTTTTAGGGGCGATGGAAGTTTTCTCTTTGGAATCCGTATCTGTAAGATAGGAACTGTTTTCTTTCTGATCTGCAGCAGAAGAGGCTGCACTTTCCGGATTTTCTATCAACGCGCCTCCTCCTGCTCCTGACAGCACATCCTGCTCAATGGGTTCTTCCTCACCCAGACCTACTGCATCCGTTCCATAATTGGCTCCCAAATCATCTTCCATCTCGAAAAGGATGTCAATGTAAGAAGGAGGTGTTATTGTGGTGAAAACGGTTTTGTATGTTAAAATAAAAAACAGTAAAAGTGCGGAAATAAGAAAGGTGATGATTCCGCTGAGAACCCTTTCTTTTTTGTTTTCCGTAAATCGGATCTTATTGCTCTCTGTCATGTACAGGTTCTTCATCTGAAATGTGGGGATTGGTTGCAATTAAGATTTTATATTTATTCCGGTTAGCAATATCCATCAGATAAACGACGTCTTTGTGCAAAGCATCTTCATCTGCAGCAATGACAAAAGCGGGAGAGGGGTTTGTTACAAACAGAGTTTTTAAGGTGGATTCTATTTGTTCTTTGTTTATTTCGTTTTTATTCAGGAAAAATTTTCCATCAGGGGAAACGGTGACATAAATCCTCTCTGCCGGCATTTCCTGTCCTTTGGCGTTAGGTAGTTTCACACTCAACGCTGATTGACTGGCAGATGCAGTTAACATGAAAAAAGTAAGCAAAAGAAATATAACATCAGTTATGGATGCCATGCTGAATTCCGGAGATACTCTGTTTCTGCCTCTTAGTTTCATGTTTGCTAGGGTTGGGTAACGGGTTTATTCAATATATCCAGAAAGTCAATAGCTGTTAGTTGCAGGGAATATACGGTTCGATCTATTCGTATAACTAAAATATTATAGAACAGATACGCCAGCAAACCCACGATCAGCCCGGAGGCGGTATTAGCCATGGCTGTATAAATACCTCCTGCCAGCATTTGTGCGCTTGCCTGATCTTGCGAACTGGTAGCAAAGAAAGCTATGATCATCCCAATTACCGTACCTAAAAATCCCAGCATGGGAGCAGCTCCCGAAATAGTTCCTAAGACCCCTACATTTTTTTCCAGTTCGAATATTTCCAGCTGAGCAGTGTTTTCTATGGCATCACTGATGTCTCGTGTGGGTTTTCCTATCCTCATCAATCCTTTATACAGGATCCTTCCTTCCGGAGTATGGGTTCTTTTACATAGATCCAGAGCAACATCAAATTTTCCTTCGTGAATGAAGTCTTTTATATCATTCAACAGGGAGGAGTTTTTGTTGGAGAATTTTTTTATAGTGAAAAAGCGTTCAAGAAAAATATAGAGGGAAAGTGCAAATAAAATAAACAGGCAGATCATAACAAAGATGCCTACGGGACCTCCGTGAGTTAGCATTTCCAGCAGAGAAAACTCTTTTTCTTTAATCTCTCCGGCTTGAGTCAGAACAGTTTGAACTGTTTGCAAAGAATCATTCATATACAAAATTCTTTTAATAAAAGTATCTTACAATAACTGTGCAAAAGTAGGAATTATTGTATTAGTAAATCAATTATATGAAATAAAATATAAATTTTAATTGGAAAAAAGAATTACCTTCGTAGTGAGAATTTTCCTGAAAGATGAAAAATACTATTTCCGATAAAGAAAAAACAATTATTGCTGTAGTTCAGGATAGAAAGTCCTGTAAGGTTCTAACTACGGGCATGGTTACGGAAACTCTGGTTAAAAGAATACAACTGGAAAAAAAAGTATTTTTATCAGGTGTTGTTTTTGATGATTTGTTCATTGTGGAGGAATGTGTCTGGAATAAGGATAAGACCTCTGTTTTGATCAAGGTAAGGACAAATAAGGAATCTGAAAAGTATTCTTTATTGACGGATTTTTCGGAAGAAAATAAAAATCCGTATGCTTATTTGCATTCTTTGGAGAAGAAGATAAAGAAAAGTATTCAGGGAGAAAAACCAAACACTCACGTTTCCACGGTTTTGAAAAAAGGAAAATCCAGAATTGCCCAAAAGTTTGGTGAGGAAGTGGTGGAGCTGGTGATTGAAGCAGCCAAGGAAAATGATGAACTTTTTAAAGATGAGGCTGCGGATGTATTTTATTATTTCTTGATTCTTTTACAGGAAAGGGGATTTGCTTTTTCAGACATTTTGAAACAAATAAAACTTCAAAAGAGAAAACTATAATAAAGTTTTGGCTCAAAGTTCTTCCTCTTTAATCTGTTCTACTTCCACTCCTGCTTCTTTTAAAAAATCAATCCCCGAAGTATCGGAATATTGGGTTATGTACACGATGCGTTTGATTCCTGCCTGAAGAATAAGTTTGCTGCATTCCCGGCAAGGAGACAAAGTGACGTATAGAGTGGCGCCGACACAGGATTGGGTGGAAGCAGCGACTTTAAGTATGGCATTGGCTTCTGCATGAAGAACATACCATTTGGTGTTTCCGTCTCCATCTTCGCAAATATTTTCAAATCCTGTCGGAGTTCCGTTATATCCATCGGAAATGATCATACGGTCTTTTACAATTAAAGCTCCTACCTTTTTTCTTTCACAGTAAGATAGCTTCCCCCATTCTAAAGCCATTCGTAAATAGGCAATATCATATTTTGTTTTCATAAGATAAAAATACCGTTTTTTATAGATATTATTTTATATGACCTGTAAAGCAACAATAAAAAACAGACTATTCCAAACTACAGGTTTCCCGCCGTAAAGCCTAAGAAATAATGACGATACAGTTGGATACAAGTACCTTGTTTTTAGTGAAATGGATGTTTATTTATTGAAATTTCCGACAATCTTCATATAAAGCAATTTCTCAAACCGTTAAATATAATGAATAACCTCAAAAAATCATGAGGCAAAGTACGATATAAATTTAGAAATCGTGTTAAAAAAAGAAAAAAAAGGAAGCACAGATTCAAATTCTGGTTACAATAAGGCAAGACTGATAAACTCAACCCCTGCACCTGAGTTATAATCTGAGTCCGATAGATCAGTGAACGGTGATAGTTCCGCCTGCAAATGTTTTTTGACTTACTTTCGCTCCTCCGTAAATGTCTATGTTGCCACCTGCTCTTGTTTTTGCATCTACCTGATCGGATGCATGTACAATTGCGGAACCGCCGGCATTTACAGCAACGGTTACCCGGTCTGAAAGGATGTTTTTAGCATCGTATCTTCCTCCGGAAGTAATAACAATATCCTGATCCTCCGCCTCTCCGGAAACAATAATTCCTCCTCCCGAATTTACTTTTGCATTTATTTTCCGGACATTTACCTTCACCTCGATCTTAGCTCCTTCTTTAGCATTTAGCGATAATAGATCCGCATCTATCTTACCTGAGCCTTTTATCACAGCTCCCTCACTTGCCTGTATATCGTCCAGTTTTTCATAGTATACCTTAACCGTAACATCGTCTCCACTAAGAAATTTTAACGGGATCATCCTGATTTTTAGTTCCCCGTTTTTATTAATTATTTCCACATCTTCATGTTTAATGCCGGAAACTTCCACCTTTGATTCAGAGGAAGAAATTAAAGTTACCGGAATTTTATCAAATACCCGTAAAGCAGTGAAATCACCAACATCCCTGATTGTCTGCTGAGCACATACACTTTGTTGTAATGCCGAAAATATAAGCACTAGTAAAAAAACTATTTTTTTCATGATTTTTTTTAAAAATGAGTTCAATAATTAAGCCATAAAGATCTTTGAAAGAATAACGAATAAACCGAAAAAATATTTCATCACTACTGTTGAAATATGGAAATCCGGGTTCAGGATAAGTTTCGATTATGGGTAATCAACGGCAAAAAATATTTGGTAAAAAGGAAAAATAATCGTATCTTTATAAGAGCCTGTTTAAATTTTATTGCGATTATATTTTATTGCTATTTTTGCGATGGATTTTTTGCTTTTTATTTGAAGATTTAGCGGGCTAAATCAAGAAGAAAAAGTGAAAAAGCCGCT
>JAISMV010000072.1 GCA_031276535.1 Flavobacteriaceae bacterium | reverse complement strand
CCGGAATTTTTCTGGGTTTGTAGTTTGCCGCCAATTGGGCAAAGAGTTTAATATGCGCAGGACTCGTTCCGCAACAACCGCCTAAAATGTTTACCAGCTGATTCTCAAGATACAGCTTTACTTTTTCGGTCATCATTTCCGGAGTTTCATCATACCCTCCCAATGGATTGGGCAAACCGGCATTAGGATAAGCGCTTACATAAAAAGGCGCTTTTTGGGCTAAGATCTCCAGATATTGGAATAATTGCTCAGCTCCCAATGCACAATTCAATCCGATCGATAACAAAGGTATATGAGAAAGAGAAACTAAAAACGCTTCTGTGGTTTGTCCGGACAAGGTGCGCCCGGCAGCATCGGTAATCGTGCCGGAGGCTAGCAGCGGTAAAGTTTTTCCGGCTTCGTCAAAGGCTTCCTCTATTCCGAAAAATGCGGCTTTTGCATTTAACGTATCAAAAATAGTTTCTACTAAAAGCACATCTGCTCCCCCTTCGACTAAGGCAAGCGCCTGTTCTTTATAAATTTGTGCCAGATAATCAAAATCCACTTCGCGATAGGCAGGGTCATTTACATTGGGAGAGATGGAAGCCGTCTTGGATGTAGGTCCTATAGAACCAGCGATAAACAGAGGTTTTTCTCCATGTTTTTTCCGATATTCTTTCCGTGCCTCATCGGCAACTTTGACGGATGCTGTATTGAGTTCATACACCAAATCCTGCATATCATAGTCAGTCATTGAAATGCGGTTGGCGTTAAAAGTATTGGTTTCCACCAGGTCTGCACCGGCTTCAAAATATTCCAGATGAATATTTTTAATGATTTCCGGCTGAGTAATAGACAGTAAATCGTTATTTCCTTTTAGATCTTTATGCCAGTCAATAAATCTTTCTCCACGATAATCTTCTTCCTGCAATCTATGCTGTTGAATCATGGTTCCCATGGCGCCGTCAAGAATCAGGATCTTTTCTTTGATTAATTCTTCTATTTTCATATCGGATAACATCGAAATGCAAATGTAAGGAAAACTACAGGGATTTTAACCGGAGAATCTAAATTCGTTATAAGACAGATGTCAATAGAATTTAAACAGGCTCTACAAGAATAGAAAAATATTCGGGTGAAATACTTGTTTTATATCTAAGAATAAAAAATTTGTCTTAATTTTGAATTATGGATTGGTTTGCAGAATGGTTTAATACCCCTTATTATCACATTTTATATAAAAACCGGGACGACAGCGAAGCTCAGGAATTTATCACAAATCTGGTAAAATATCTTTCCATTCCTGCTGAAAGCAAAATCCTTGATTTAGCTTGTGGAAAAGGAAGGCACAGCATCTTCCTGAACAGGCTGGGGTATGATGTAACAGGAGTAGATTTAGCCTCCCAAAGCATTGAAAGCGCTAAAAAATATGAAAATGAACGTTTGAAATTCTTTGTGGGAGACATGAGAAAAGTTAATTTTCCTCATGAATTCGATGCTGTTTTCAACCTGTTCACCAGTTTCGGTTATTTTAATGAGGAAGAGGACAATTTAAATGTTTACCGGGCTGTTTCCGAACAATTAAAGAAAAACGGAATTTTTGTTATGGATTTTATGAATGCTTTTTTGACCGAACACAATTTAGTGGAAAAAGAAGATAAGGAAGCCGGAGGAATACTGTTCCATCTACATAGGAGAATTGAAGAAGGTTTTATTATCAAGGATATAAACTTTAATGATAAAGGAAAAAGTTTTCACTATCAGGAAAGGGTACGGTCTCTTAAACCAGACTATTTTGAACAGCTGGGAAACAAGGTCGGATTCTTCTTGAAAAATGTTTTCGGAGATTACCAACTCAACGAATTTAATGAAAAACACTCCCCTCGCCTAATTTTAATTTTTGAAAAGTAAATGGACTATATCATCTTGGTTTTTGCTGTGATAACAGGAGCAATCATTGCTTATTTTTTTCAAAACAATTCCAAATTCAGTAAACGGCTTTTAATGTTCAGCGCCGGATTTTTACTGGCAATAATTGTTCTGGATATGTTTCCTTCTCTATACTCAGGCAAAGGAATGAATGCCGGAATATGGATCATTATCGGGGTAGGACTCCAGCTGGTCTTAGAAAGTCTGTCAAAAGGAATTGAACACGGACATGTGCATCCTCACAAACATGGAATAAATGCTGTTATTCCGTTCAGTGTGATGTGCGGACTTTTTATTCATTCTTTTTTAGAAGGTACTCCCATAGAAGCTCAACACATTCATCACACCCATACCGGACACGAACATGCCGGACATTCCAATATTTTATGGGCGCTTAGCATTCATAAGGTTTCCGAATCCATTGTGCTGGCAACGTTTTTATTTTCTCTGAACATAAAAAAGATCTATACCCTGTCCATATTATTTCTATTTGCAATTTCTGCTCCTGTAGGTGCTTATTTCGGTTCTTTTTTAAGTTTCGAATTCTATTTCCCGGTATTAGGTATCGTAGCCGGAATACTCCTGCATATTTCTTCGGTCATCATTTTTGAAAGCAATGAAAAACATAACCTCAACTGGCAAAAACTGATATTTGTTTTTGGAGGGATGCTGACCGGCTATTTGATTACCCAATTTTAGAGATGATAAATTCGTCAGGATTCCCATTCTAATCTGAATTCGGGTTATGTTATCAGTTGGTTTAAAAATTCATTCAAAGGCTGCACCTGCTTATAAATTCCGGAAGCGTACTCTACAAGATCTTCCCTGAATAATTTTTCTTCCGACAGGGATTTCATTACATAAAAGTGTTTAAGTTTCATGTATTCCGCCGCCGGATGCTCCTTATCAAAATCATTGGGAACTCTTTTTAAAGTATCTTCGTCCCGGCACAGGTCTCCGAATTCTTTTTTGAAATTTTCTTCATCAAGTATCTGCCGGAAAGTATCAAAATCGTTATAAATTCCTTTACGTGCCTCTTTCAACTGTTCGGGAGTGAGCATATAATGTCCGCAGGAAAGAAAGCTTCCTTCCGGATCCAGATGTATGTAGTAACCCGAACCTTTTTTTTCGCTAAATACTGCTCCAAAATGAGTTTTGTAAGGAGTTTTATCCTGAGAGAAACGGGTATCTCTGTAAATACGGAAAATACATTTTTTAGGTTCCAGATATTTTACTTCCCAGTCAAATTCCGAAATGGAGTGAATCAGTTGGGCAACCAACTTCTCAAAATCTGCCCGGGAACGTTCATACCAGACTTTATTTTCAGCAAACCATTCTCTGTTATTGTTCTTTTTTAATGCTTTTAAAAACCTGAAAGTATCTTTTTGTAACATGTTTTTATCTTTGGGGTTATGTTCTAACGGATGGATAGTCACAAAGGTAAAAAAATAAACCTATTATATTCCTTTATGAAAAATCGGTATTGTGCTTTTTACTTCATACTGAAAAAGAATTCTACATTTCTACCCATAAGGTAAATTTTAGCTGTGAAACAAATTATGTAATCTCTTGTTTAGCAAAATTATAAGGCTAAATTTTACACCCGTAAAAATTGTTTCGAGATCTTTTCCGCTTTTTTACTTTCCGAATAATCGTAAAATCCTTCTCCGCTTTTTACCCCTAACTTTTTAGCCGTAACCATATTTACCAGCAGAGGACAGGGTGCGTATTTCGGATTTTTAAATCCGTCGTACATCACATTCAATATGGAAAGACAGACATCTAACCCTATAAAATCCGCTAACTGTAAAGGTCCCATAGGATGAGCCATTCCCAGTTTCATCACGGTATCTATTTCATACACTCCCGCAACTCCTTCATATAAAGAATAAACCGCTTCATTAATCATAGGGATTAAGATCCGGTTAGCAATAAATCCCGGGTAATCATCGACTTCAACAGGAACTTTTCCTAATCTTTCACTCAGTTCAAGAATAATTTGAGTTGTAGTGTCGTGAGTTGCATATCCTCTGATAACTTCTATCAGCTTCATAACCGGAACCGGATTCATAAAGTGCATTCCTATTACTTTTTCAGGTCGGTTTGTAACTGAAGCGATCTTCGTAATGGAAATGGAAGAAGTGTTGCTGGCCAGAATTGCTTCCGGTTTTGCCAATTCATCTAATTCTTTGAATATTTTTAATTTTAATTCTATGTTTTCAGTTGCTGCTTCTACAATCAAATCGGCTTCTCCGGCAACTTCATTATAGGCGGTGCAGGTAGTAATATTAGTTAATGTTGATCTTTTATCTTCTTCGGAAATGAGTCCTTTTTGTATCATTCTCCCCAAATTTGTTTCAATGATTTTCATCCCTTTTTCCAGTGCTTTCTCTGAAATATCCGCCAATGAAACTCCGAATCCATTCTGTGCAAAAGTGTGGGCAATACCATTCCCCATAGTACCAGCGCCTAAAACGACTACTTTTTGTATCATCACTGTATCTTTATGGTTTAATGACTCTAAATATACAAATTTATTCAAAGCCGTGATCATCCCGATTTTAGAGCCTGTTTAAATTTTATTCAAATATTTATTTTTAGGTTCTAATTATATTTTGAATTCTTTTTAAGCTCTTTTGAGCGTCTTTTTCACTTTTTCTTCTTGATTTAGCCCGCTAAATATTCAAATAAAAAGCAAAAAATCCATCTCAAAAATAGCAATGAAAAATAATCGCAAT
>JAISMV010000104.1 GCA_031276535.1 Flavobacteriaceae bacterium | reverse complement strand
TGAGAGTTGAATATTTGAAACTGTTTTCGGGTACACAGATTCGGAGAAAGAGGTATAAGAAAGAGGCTGCCCACTACTTTTAGAAAATGGATTTTTAATTTTTATTAAGGGGCTAACCGTTTAATTTCCCATTCCTTGTTTTCCGTCAGGGTATATAGTATTCTGTCATGTAACCGATTGGGTCTTCCCTGCCAGAATTCTATCTGATAAGGTTTTATGATAAATCCTCCCCAATTTTCGGGGCGGGGTATTTCCTCCATATTTTTAGTTTTTTCTTCTAACTCCGTCAATCGGTTTTCTAGAAAATCTCTATCGGGAATTATTTCGCTCTGGGGAGATACTATGGCTCCCAACTGACTTCCTCTGGGTCTGGAATGAAAATAGCCGTCGGACAGGTTGGGAGGGAGTTTCTCGGCGGTTCCGTTGATAATCACCTGCTTTTCCAGTTCGTCCCAATAAAAATTAAGGCATACATTGGGATTCTTACTTATGGCTTTTCCTTTTCTGCCGTTATAATTGGTATAGAATATGAAGCCTTCCCATGTGTATTGTTTCAGCAAAACCATCCGGGTGCGGGGAATTAAATTATCTTCAATGGTGGAAACAGACATGGCATTGACTTCCGCTATCAGATTGCTTTCTTCCGCTAATACATACCAGTCTCGAAATAGTTCTATAGGATTTTCTTTTATCTCAGATTCGGTTAAAGAGCCTGAATTATATATTTTTCTCCTGTTTGATAAATCTTCCATACAAAAAAATACGTAACTTTAGGGTTATAAAGAAAGATAAAAAATGAATTACAAAGGTAAATTATTAATTGCAAAACCAATTCTAAATGATTCCTTTTTTTCGAAAAGCGTAATTTTTATTACCGACTATCAGGAAGAGGTAGGAACAATGGGTTTTGTTCTTAATAAAAAATATAATAAAAAGTTGTCTGAATTAATTCCTGATATAAATTTAGACATAGATGTGTACATCGGCGGTCCGGTGGACAGAGATCGTATATTTGCCATTCATTCCCGACCGGATATAATTCAGGGCGGAATTGTCATAAATAAACACTTTTTCTTGTCCGGAAATTATGACCAAATTAAGAAAGCGTTGAACGAAAAACTGATCACTAAAGAAGAGATCCGGTTTTTTGTCGGTTGTTCCAGTTGGGAGATGAAACAGTTGGAAGGAGAATTGGAAAGGGAAGACTGGCTGGTTTATGAAGATGATGAATTCAATGTATTGAAAAAAGATGAAAATTTGTGGAAAAATCAGTTAATTAAGATCAATAAAACCAATATTATTTGGGTTAATTCGCCAATTAATCCCGATCTCAATTAGTGCGTATTAAAATAAAACAAAATAATAAATAGACCGGAACGGTATAATTTTTAATCACTCTCCTAATTTTATTCATATAATAACAAGGTTTTTTTTCATAATGATTCCATGAGATAAGTCATGGTTTTATAAGGTATTTTTTGATAATTTTGCAAAAAACTTACCAATATTTTAAATATACACAAAAAACCATCATGAAAAAGACCTATTTTTTAACGATTTTATTGTTTACATTTTTGACTGCATTGCCCAATCTCAGCTGTTCTTCCGACAGTGAAGATAGTACTACCAATGAATATGATAATTTTTCCATAAGTTTAACCCCTGCCAGAATTTCCGCAACTGCAACTACCTCGAAGTTACAGATAACTACGAGTCGTCAATGGTATATTACCGTTAGTGATGCGGACAAGTCATGGGTGACTTTTTCATCCTATCAGGGAGTCGCAACTTCTACGGTAGTATTGAGCATAGCTCCGAATCATGAAAAAGAGCCGCGAACTGCAAGTATTTCCGTTTCGAACGGATCGGATACTAAAGTAGTTGAACTTATACAGGAAGCCGATAATAATGAGCCTCCTATCGGAGATCTCGGCTGGGTGGAATTACCTAAGGAAGAAAATATAAAAAATACCCTGTTTGTGAGTCACAAACTGCCCGACAATCCTTCGGTAAGAAACTATTCTTTGTTGTATGATACAAAAGAAAGAGTGGCATACTGGGTTGCTTATCCTATGCACGCATCGTATATGGGCAATTCAGGAAGAACTGATGCTTGGGGCTATGATCCTAAAATACCACAAAGTCAACAGGCGTATTTATTCAGCGGAATTCCAGGTTACGATAGAGGACATCAGGTTCCCAGCGCGGACAGAACAAGTTCCAAGAATAACAATAAGACTACGTTTTATTTTTCTAATATGACGCCCCAAAACAAAACCTTGAATCAGGGCTTATGGTCTACATTGGAAAACAAGGTGAGAACCTGGACTTCTCAATGCGACACTCTTTATGTGGTAACAGGGGCAATGATAACTTCTTCTACGGATCAGAACATAACCTATGCTTATGATAAAGAGCAAAATAAAATTGCAGTACCTAAATATTATTTTAAAGCTCTTTTAAAGAGACGTGGAAATAATTTTACTTCTGTTGCTTTTAAAATGGATAATGCAGCACCTAAGGTGAACAATTATAATGAATACAGAATAACGGTAAAACAATTGGAGCAAGAAACAAATTTCACTTTCTTTCCCAAAGTACCCGACAACGTAAAAAACACTATTGATGAAAATCAATGGAAATAATAGGAGTTAAACCTCAAACCCCATGAGCAAAGAAATCCCGGAATTCCGGGATTTTTTCTTTATAAGGTGTATATCTGAAAAAGACATAAATATATTTATATTATACGTTTTTTCAGCGTTTTTTTCTTTTTTCTATTTGTAAGTTTATGTAAATCAAATAAGAAGAAAAAAAAGCACGCTATTTTATAGCTTTTTACTCCTCTTGATATTTCAGGTGTTTATCGTTTAGCAACATATTATTTTTTTTGTAAATTTGTAACTATTAGTTATATAGTTATGGGGAATGAAAAAAGAAGATGCTTTACTCATGCAGTTTTAGAAGGAATATCTAAAATTCTTGGGGATACAAATTTGGGATTAAGAGGAAGTGAAATACAACATTTATTAGAGCAGAGTAAAATAATTGATGTATCGCCGGATTCAACTAAATGGCAGAGGCTATTTGATGCTTTTGCTTCTTATCAAAATGAAAAAAAGTGTTCAAATAATATACTTAAATTTATAGCATATGCATTAGAACCAGCGAAATATGTTAATAACCCTGATGTTTTTGCAGAAAAACAAAATCTAATAAATCAGCAATTAAGTTTTATAGGATACCAATTTAATGATACTGGCAAATTTAGTGAAATCACACAGGCGACTACGATTTCAGAAGCTCAAAGAAAAGCGAATGATTTAAAAACAAAACTAGAACAAAGGAGAGCCCATATAGAAATTTTCAAATTTTGTAAAGCAGAACTACTAGCAAATAATTATTTTCATTCGGTATTTGAAGCAAATAAAGGGCTATTCCAAAGAATCAGAGATTTGTCCTTACATAATGAGGACGGAAACAAATTGATTGAATATGTTTTCAGTAGCACTCCTGTATTAATAATAAACAATTACCAATCGAGATCAGAACGGGACGAACATATAGGATTTTGCAATATTTTGAAAGGATTATGTGGTATGTTCCGTAACCCCGGAGCCCACGAACCTAAAATCAGTTGGGAAATTACAGAACAGGATGCACTTGAAATATTATCAATGATTTCATATTGCCATAGAAGATTAGATTATGCACAAAAAATAAGATAAGTATAAGTAAATTAATATCTGTAATAATTAGATTAAAAAAGTAAAGGATGTACTTTCATATGAAACTAATTAAAATAATAATTTTTTATCTTAGGATCAAAACAAAACATCCTAAATTGATGTCGTTCATTTTCTATAGGATTAATATCTAAAAAAAGTAAGTTCTTCCGTTACCCGAACATACTACCGGACTAAAATTCCGCGTTGTTGGGAGTTCTGGGGAAAGGAATAACGTCTCGTATATTTCCCATTCCTGTTACGAAAAGTACCAGCCTTTCCAATCCTAATCCAAATCCGGCATGAGGGACGGTTCCGAATTTTCGTGTATCAAGATACCACCAGAGTTCTTTTTCATCTACATTCAAATCTTTCATTTTTTGTCTGAGAACGTCTAATCTTTCTTCTCTTTGCGAACCGCCGATAATTTCTCCTATTCCGGGAAATAAAACGTCCATAGCCCGAACGGTTTTACGATCGTCATTCAACCTCATGTAAAAAGCTTTGATTTTTGCCGGATAATCGAACAAAACCACCGGGGTCTTAAAATGTTTTTCTACAAGATACCTTTCATGCTCCGATTGTAAATCTGCTCCCCATTCGTCAATAGGATACTTAAACTTTCCTTTTTGGTTGGGTTTGGATTTTTTAAGAATATCAATAGCTTCGGTATAGCTTAACCGGATGAACTTGTTCTTTAATACGAATTCTAATTTTTCATATAAATTCTGTTCGGATCTTTCTTCTTTAGGTTTTTGTTTTTGTTCTTCCTCAAAACGTTTATTTAAAAAATCCAAATCATCTTTGCAGTTATCAACGACGTATTGGATGCAATATTTTAAAAAATCTTCCGCTAAGTCTATATCTTTTTCCAGATCATAAAAAGCAACCTCGGGCTCTACCATCCAAAACTCGGCTAAATGCCGGGTAGTGTTGGAATTTTCAGCCCTGAAAGTAGGTCCGAAAGTATATACTTTTCCCAAACCCATTGCAGCGGCTTCTGCTTCCAGTTGTCCTGACACGGTAAGATTGGTTTTTTTAGCAAAGAAATCCCGGGAGTAATCCGTTTTTCCTTCTTCATTTTTCGGAAGGTTATCCAAATCAAAATTGGTTACCGTAAACATTTCTCCGGCACCTTCGGCATCGGAGCCTGTTATGATGGGAGTATTTACGTAGAAAAATCCGTTTGTATTGAAATATTGGTGAATGGCAAAGCTCAGGGAATTTCGTACTCTCATCACAGCGGCAAACGTATTCGTTCTGAAACGAAGATGCGCCTGTTCCCGTAGCTTTTCCAACGAATGGCGTTTAGGCTGGAGTATGGTCTCCTGTACATCGTCGGGGTTGGCATGTCCGTAGATTTTCAGTTTATTTGCAACTACTTCTATTTCTTGTCCCGCGCCTTTGCTTTCCGCTACTACTCCGTCTACACGAATAGCCGAAGCGGTAGTGATCAGTTTTAAAGTATTTGTATCAAATTGGCTATAATTTATAATGATTTGCAGATTATTCTGTCCTGAACCATCATTTAATGAGATGAATTGATTGGAACGAAAAGAACGTACCCAACCTTTTACAATAACTTCTTCATGTAAGGCGTTTTTGCCTTTAGATAACAATTCTTTAATACTGTAAACTTTCATTTATGTTTTTTCTTTTTAACAAGAAGCAAAGGTAAAGAATTTTTAAGCAATGCAAATACTCCTGCCGCAGAAATAATTGATATAAAACTGTTGGAGCCTGTTTAAATTTTATTCAAATATTTATTTTTAGGTTCCAATTATATTTTGCATTCTTTTTAAGCTCTTTTGAGCGTCTTTTTCACTTTTTCTTCTTGATTTAGCCCGCTAAATCTTCAAATAAAAAGCAAAAAATCCATCGCAATAATAGCAATAAAATATAATCGCAATAAAATTTAATCAGGCTCTTATAAAGATACGATTATTATTCCTTTTTACCAAATATTTTTTGCCTTTGATTACCCATAATCGAAACTTAATCTGAACCCGGATTTCCATATTTCAAAGGTAGTGATGAAATATTTTTTCAGTTTATTCGTTATTCTTTCAAAGATCTTTATGGCTTAATTATTGAACTCATTTTTAAAAAAAATCATGAAAAAAATAGTTTTTTTACTAGCGTTTATATTTTCGGCATTACAACAAAGTGTATGTGCTCAGCAGACAATCAGGGATGTTGGTGATTTCACTGCTTTACGGGTATTTGATAAAATTCCGGTAACTTTAATTTCTTCTTCTGAATCAAAGGTGGAAGTTTCCGGCATTAAACATGAAGATGTGGAAATAATCAATAAAAACGGGGAACTAAAAATCAGGATGATCCCGTTAAAATTTCTTAGTGGAGACGATGTTACGGTTAAGGTATACTATGAGAAACTGGACGATATACAGGCAAGTGAGGGAGCTGTGATAAAAGGCTCTGATAAGCTCAATGCGGATCTATTATCGCTGAACGCTAAAGAAGGAGCTAAGATTGAGGTGAAGGTAAATGTTAGGAAAATAAATGCAAAAGTAAATTCGGGAGGAGGAATTATTGTTTCCG
>JAISMV010000025.1 GCA_031276535.1 Flavobacteriaceae bacterium | reverse complement strand
TAATTTAATAGTCTGAAAAAAGCTAAGATAAATATATCTTAGCTTTTTTTGGATATTTTGTTTTGAAACAACCCGAATTCGGGTTGTTTTCAAGATTTTTTTAGAGCCTGTTTAAGTTTTATTGCAATTATTTTTATTGCTGTTTTGAGATGGATTTTTTGCTTTTTATTTGAAGATTTAGCGGGCTAAATCAAAAAGAAAAAGTGAAAAAGACGCTCAAGAATGCAAAATATAATTAGAACCTAAAAATAAATAGTTGAATAAAATTTAAACAGGCTCTTAGTTGGATAAGGAAGAAACCACTACGGAATCGTCTATTTTCTTTATCAATCCCTGCAACACTTTTCCCGGACCTGTTTCGGTGAAGACGAGACAATTATCCGATATCATATTTCTTACTATCTGTGTCCAGTTTACAGGAGAGGTCATCTGTTTAACGAGATTGTTTTTTATTTCTTCGGTGTTAGTTACGGCTTTGCTTGTATAATTTTGATAGATAGGAACACTTGGGGTATTGAATTTTGTTTTTTTGATCACCTCTTCCAGACGATCTTGTGCGCTTTGCATGAGAGGAGAATGAAAAGCACCGCTTACGGAAAGAAGCATAGCCCTTTTTGCTCCTTTTTCTTTCAGGATCTCACAGGCTTTTTCCACTGCTTTTGTATTTCCCGATATAACCAACTGACCGGGACAGTTATAATTGGCAGGAACCACCAGATTGTTTTCAGTAGATATTTCTTTACAAACGGCTTCGACCACTTCATCGGCTAACCCGATAATGGCAGCCATGGAAGAAGGAGTTTCCCTGCATGCTTCCTGCATAGCTAAGGCTCTTTCATAAACCAGTTTTAACCCGTTTTCGAAAGATAGAACTCCATTTCCCACCAAAGCGGACAATTCCCCCAGAGAATGCCCGGCAACCATTTCAATTCTTGCATTTTCAATTGTTTTTGCAACTGCTATGGAATGGATGAAAACAGCCGGTTGGGTTACTTTTGTTTGTTTAAGTTGTTCTTCGTTTCCGTTAAACATGATATCAATGATATTAAACCCTAAAATATCATTTGCAGAATTCATCATTTCTTTGATGTCTGCCCTACTTTCATATACTTCTCTTCCCATTCCGGGAAATTGGGATCCCTGTCCGGGAAATACTAATGAATTCATTAATGTTACTGAATTTGAATATTGATTGTGTTTTTTTAATTAATGGAATAACTGAATAATTCTAGCTCCCTGATTAGCCCAGGCACCGTTCTTTTTAATCCGGCTGAAGAAATACTTGTTACTTAGTTGTTTTCCTTCTGCTTTCATAATGCTGTTCGATAAACCGCCTTTGTTATCTATACGGCTTAAGATGTCATAGGTGACATCAAAACCGGAAATGGCATACCTTCCGGGAGAATTGCAATATTTCTTTTTATAAAATTTTATAGTTTTCTGTTCATTAAATCCGTATTCGTTCACATAATTGGTGTCGGAATAGAATAACCCCAGATCTTTTAATTTTTCTTCGTATTTTTTATTGTCAAATAAAGATGAGTAAAAGAGGGAAATCGGTTGCACCTGATTGCTTTCCAGTTTGGTTATGTTATCCAGATAATGGCTTACCAGAGCTTCCTTATCTGAAGCCAGAATAGCAAATATTTTATTGTACTCCTGAGTCACCAGATTTTGTTCAGCCCTTATGTTGTCTACATCTTTAGTCAGGATGATCTCCGCACCGCTTTTTTTATTGAGAATCAGAGATTGAAAATGTAATGCCGTTTTATAATGATCGTCATCGTATAGGATATATATCTTTTCCCAGGCATATTTTCTGATTATTTCATCGACCAGTTTTTCGGCTAAGATTTGTTCTTTGGTATCGTATATGATTATATTTTCATGATCGTCAAGTTCGTCACTGGAGGAAAAAGGAGATACTATAGGTATTTTTGTTATTTTATCGGCTACTGTCAATATACCGGATTTAAACAACGGTCCTATGATCAGATCTGTGTCGGAAAAGTCATAGGTATCCAGAGTTTCCTTAAGTTTATTTTCATTTCCGCTATCCAGAATATTTACCCGTATTTTTTTTCCTCTGTTAGAGAGTGAATCCAAGGCAAGCTTTGCTCCTGAATAAAATTCGGTGGCAATGTTCCTTTCGGCATTCGCGCCTGTTGTTTCTGTGTGAAAAGGTAAGAGCAACACCACATTTATAACATCTTTGGTGTTTTCTGCCGCATCCGGGATATTCTTACCGGCTGGTTCGGAAGTTTCTTCCGGTTTTTTCTTTTTATCTGTTTTTTCTTTTTTTGAAGACGACGACTTGGCAATTTTCGAATTGGCAGGAATCTTTAAGACTTCACCTATTTTAGGACCGCTCGCATCCATCTTGGGGTTTAGTTTCCTTATGGTTTCAATGGTAGTTTTGTATTTTTTACTCAGCCCATACAGGGTTTGTTTAGGTTCTATGGTTACATAAATATACTCTGAATCTTTCCCTGAAGTATCTTTCCCTGAGGTATCTTTAGCCTGTGTGGGAGCAGCAGGAGTGGGAGCAGGAGTATTTCCGCCATTTCCGGAAGGTGTGTTCTTATCCGGGATGATCAGCGTTTCTCCAATTTGGGGAGTACGTTTGTTAAGTTGTGGATTAGCCTTTTTGATCTCATCAATGGTAACGTGGTATTTTTTACTTAATCCGTAAAGGGTTTCTTTAGCTCCTACTACGTGTTTTTTTTGTTGTGAAGCCAAGAACGAGCTCATGAATAATAACAGCAATACTATGAAACACTTTTTCATTTTGTAAAAAACTTTGTTGCAAATGTAATTAATTTATTTTTTTCTTTTTTTATATTATACTTAAATTTACAACGGACTGATATTCATCCAATTTTTCATATAATAGCTTTATGAAATCTTTTCCTTTAATGGCATAATAATAAGAAAAGTTCTCTGTTCTTTCCTGCCATGTTCCGTAAGGAAACAAGGTTGAATATAATTTCTCAAAGTTAGAAACTATTTCTTTATGATTTAACTTTTCGGCTTTATAAAAACGTTTGTTAATATTTTTCAAACCGTTAAGCTGTTTTTTCTGCTGTGCAAGAATCATGTTTTTCCAGGAAGGGTCTGTTTGTTCGGCTTCCGCAAGCAGGTTGTCAAATAATTCATTCAATTGGTTTTCATATTTTGAAAAATCAAACCTTATAGTGGAGTTTTGTTCTACTAAAGACCGTATGATTTTTTCTTTGGGAAGGAACAATTCTTCTTCCTTCCATCGGAATTTATCCATTTTTTTCTTTTGCTCCTCAGTAATTAAAAGAACCGAATTCCTGGGAATTAGAACCGGAAACGGAATTTTTTGAATGTCAAAATACTGTTTCAGTTCCAGCCAGTATGCAATTTCTGCATTTCCCCCGACGTATGCAACGTTGGGCAGGATAACCTCTTGATATACCGCACGCAGCAACGCGTTAGGACTGAATTTCCCCGGATGAGTTTTGAGTTCGGCGAGGAGATCTTCCCGATTGAAATTTTTACATGTTCCTAAAATGTAATATTTTCCGTTAGTTTCGTCTATGCGATTTCTTTCCCGATTTTCATGATAGAAAAAATTAATCTTTCTCGGATTAACCTGTATCTTATACTGAGGTTTAAGTTTTTCTACGGTTTGAGAGATACTGTGAAAAGATCTTTGTTCTTCAATATCGTCCTGTACGTAAGGAATCAGTAATTTTTTCAGAGATTCACTGTTTCCATCAATGAACAGTAATCCGTATTCTTTGAATAATTCGTGAACCAGAGCACGTGTAGCATCGGCAAGGGTGTTTTCTGAAAAATAGGATTTTTCTATGATCTTTCTAAGTTCATTTCCCCTCGGGAAATATTTTAAACTTTCATAAAAATCATATAATACCTTTTTTATTTCGGAAGTGGGTATTTCTCCCGTAAAGTCTTTGTATCCTCCCTCCCACTCGATCTTATTTCCCTGAAAATAAAAATGGTTAATTTCCTCAAAATCATGATCCTCTGTAGCCATCCAGAACATGGGAATAAAATGAAATTCCTTTTGTTTTTCGTTCATGGATTCACAAAGCTTGATAACATGCAGAATTTTATATAAAAAATATAACGGACCGGTCATCAAATTAAGCTGATGTCCGGTTGTGATCGTAACCGCATTATCCAAGGAAAGTTTCCGAAGATTGTCTTTTTGCTTTTCCGTTAAGTCCAAATCGTGCAACTGGGAAGTTATTTCCGTTATAAGCTCTTTCCTGTAAGGGTAAGAAGCGAGCTTTTCTCCAGCCTGATCCAACAGACCATCAAAAGAAAAAGCCCTGTTGTAGAAAGGGGCAAGAGATTCCTTCTTTGTCAGATAATCTTTAATTAATAAAGACACATCGGGAATTTCGGCAATGTTGATCTGATTTCTCACGCAGCAAATTTACAATAAAACATCCTAATGATTTTTTTACTTTTTTTTCGTATTTTCGGGGGCAAACAGACCTTTTCTTCCATATATCGGTTATACGGTCATGGAAAATAACCGGGTTTGAGGAACGTTTCTCATCATTCTTAGATCGAAAGCCATGCAGATGTTCCGGATGAAAGAACGCCCTTTTTCCTTTACCACGATGGAATTCTTTTTTAATTCCAATAATCCGTCGTTTTCAAATTCTTTTAATCTTCCGATAATTTCGGGATATTTTTCTTCAATAATGTTATTTTCCCATTGAGTTTCCAACAGGCACATCAGGTTAAGGATCTGTTTTCGTATGAATAGATCTTCTTCTTTGAGAATGTGACCTCTGAATATGGGAAGTTTATTATTCTCCAGTTCCCGATAATATTCTTCGATGGTTTTTACATTCTGGGCAAACGCATACCAGCTGTCGGAAATGGAAGAAACTCCTAAGCCTATCATAACCTGTGTGGAGGAAGAAGTATATCCCATAAAATTTCTATGAATTTTTTTATTGATCATAGACTGATAGAGCGAATCTGTTTTCAGGGAAAAGTGATCCATTCCTATTTCCAGATATCCCATGTCTTCCAACAACTCTTTTCCTTTTTCATATAATTCTCTTTTTTCTTCTCCACCGGGCAGATCTTCTTCTTTAAAACCTCTTTGTCCTACTCCCTTGATCCAGGGAACATGTGCATAGGAATAAAAGGCAATCCTGTCCGGATGAAAACCTTCCGTAATCTTAATGGTAGCGATAACTTTATCCAGATTTTGAAAAGGAAGTCCGAAAACAAGATCATGACTTACACTTTCATACCCTATCTTTCGAGCAATTTCAGTAGCTTTTTGTACGTTTTCCGGGAGTTGTATCCTGTGTATGGCTTTTTGCACTTCGGGGTCATAATCCTGCACTCCAAAGCTTACTCTTCTGAATCCCAGATCATATAAGGTTTGTAAATGTTCCTGCGTAGTATTGTTAGGATGTCCTTCAAAACTGAATTCCCTTTCGGGATGAATTTCCGCCTTTGAGAAAATGTTTTCTAACAGAAATTTTAAATTTTCGGGTGAAAAGAAAGAGGGAGTACCTCCTCCTAAATGCACTTCCCGGATTACAGGTTTTTCAGGAAGTAGATCAAGATACAGCTGCCATTCTTTGAGCAGGGCTTCAATATAAGGAGCTTCTACATGGTGTTGTTTGGTGATGCGCTTATTGCAGGCACAGAACGTACACAGGCTTTCACAAAACGGCAGGTGCAGATACAGGCTGATACCTTCTTTTTGATTGCTTTCTTCAAAAGACTGTTGCAGAGTTTTTATCCACTTTTCTATAGAAAAATCCGTCACGTCCCAATAGGGCACGGTAGGGTAACTGGTATATCTTGGTCCGGGGACGTTATATTTTTGTATTAAACGTGTGTTTGTCATAGTTCTTTTAATTTGACTTTCCAACCTCATTAATTATTTGTCAAAAATGGAATTTTCCTAAATTTTATAAATTAATAAACATAGATGAAAATTAACTATATTACATATAATCAATAGTTTAATTTTAAATTTCTATATCTTTAGACTATCAATCTTCAAATTTAGTGTTTTCTGATGAATACATTGAAGATCCATCAGGTATAAAATTAGGAGTTTGTCGCTCATTTTTCAAACAGATTCAGTAATTATTTTCTATTAAGGGATTATACATCATAATAGCATGGTTTTCCGTTATTAATTCCAATGTTTCTTCTGCCGTTCTTTTATGGGTTATTTTTTTCCATATTTTGTTGTGTCTCGTATAACCTCCCCACCATTGCTGTTTCATGAGATGATCCGTTTCAAAAACTTCGTAATCGTATTCCTGTTCTTCGGAACTGAATAATTCTCCGTTCAGGTATTGAGCATCCAGCCATAAGTTGATTCTGAATGACTGATCGGTATTATTTTTTACCTGAAGATCCACATAATTATAGGACAAGGTCGCTCCACAGGCGAAGGGAATAGTACGGCTGATGTCGGGAAAAACATCGTATCCGTGTCTCCACCGTTCTTTAATTGTTAACGGACTATGTAAAAACATCCAGTATAACAGATTTCCCAACTGACATAATCCGCCTCCAACTCCTTTTAGGATCTGTCCGTTATGGAGTACCAGACCTTCCAGATACCCTTTGGATCGGGTTGGATTTCCTACCATTTTCCATACGGAAAAAACTTCTCCGGGTTTTATTATTGCTCCGTTAATCTCTTTTATAGCCAGTTTCAGATTGGTAATCTTATTGTGCTGAAGGATCATGTCTACGTCTTTCAAAGGACGTAATAAAAAAGACCGGTGTTTAATGACGGGAACATCGGAATCGGAATCCGGGCGAATTTGTGCATATTTATCCGTGCCGAAATACCAGACTAATTTTCTTTTTAAAATAAAATATTCTTTCCCTAAAAATTTTCTTAAAGCATTTCTATGCTGAGGTTTTTCGATATTATGATTGTTCATATGTTTACTTAAAAACGTTAAATAACCCGTAGTGCATTATTAGATTAGCCCAAAAGCTATATATTTATTTAGCTATCAAGCATATAAATACACAAATAACTTAGAAGCAAGTTATAAATTAATTTTGAAAGAATTACGCAAAAAAACACGAATCCTCACCAAAATTACCCTACTGACTACTATTCAATATTTTAACAAATTTGTCTTTGGCGGAAATATCAATAACTTAAAAAATTAATCTGATGGGATATTACACAGGACAAACGCATCATGAAATAGTAAAGCACACTCTCTGCCTGAAAGGCTATACTTTCGTAACCGCAAGTCGCTGACTTGCGGAGAGCACACACAACAACTCCCTCTGCCTGAAAGGCAGGACTAAAAACACTTAACCCTGAGCTGCACACGTCTTTTTTATCATCTTCTGTTCCGTATAAAACACAGCAATTCGAATTGATATTGATGAACGATATTTTTTGAGAGGTTAAGTCCTGCCTTTCAGGCAGTGCGATATTTTCGTTATCTTCTCCCGCAAGTCGCTGACTTGCGGTTATGAAGATCAAATCCTTTCAGGATTTTTGCTGCATTATAAAAAAATTATTTATGACTCACAACTATTTTACAAGATAGTATGTGTATTTCTCCCCATTTTATTTTTCTAAAAATATGATGCGTTTGCCCTGAGATATAGCACTATGGAGCTTAAGAGCCTGTTTAAATTTTATCTAAAATATTTTGTTTGTTACCATAAAGTAACATACCTTTGTGTTACTTTATGGTAACATTATGAATACAGACATGAAAATGAATCAGGAAAAGTCAGTAAAAGACCGAGAAACCACAGAAAAAAAACTGTTGGATGCTGTTGGTGAAATAATCAATGAAAGTGGTTTGGAAAAATTAGGTGTAAACGCTATTGCCAAAAAAGCAGGTGTTTCCAAAATGTTGATCTATCGCTATTTTGGTTCGATTGAAGAACTTGTTGCACAATATATCCTGAAAAAAGATTACTGGATAAATATTTCTACTGAAGCACCCCCATTAAACGAGTTAGGAAACTTTATTAAAAATATGTTTCAGGAACAAATTATCCAAATGCGGAACGATAAACTCCTAATACGTCTCTACCGTTGGGAACTTTCATCTAATAATCATATAGTTGAAGAATTACGAAAAAAACGGGAATCTAACGGGATTCAATTGGTGGAGTTGGTTAGCAGCCTGACAAACAAACCGATAAATGAGGTGAAAGTGATCGCATCATTACTCACCGCTTCAATTAGCTATCTTACCATGTTGGAAGATGTCTGTCCGGTTTATATAGGGATTAATCTTCAGGAGGATAAGGGATGGCAGCAAATATCGGAAGGAATAGATGCTCTGATTGATAACTGGATCGCCAATATTGAAAAATAAATATCTTATGAAACGAATAATTTATAACCTTATAACAATGATGACAATGACAAATATAAATTGGGCAAAATCCCAAAATACAGATTATATGTTCATGGTAGAACAGGCTGTTAAAGCGCCATCGGGGCACAACACGCAACCTTGGTTATTTAAGCTCAATGACAACAGTATCGAAATCCATCCGAATTTGAATAAATCTCTGCCTGTCGTTGATTTTGATAACAGGGAGTTATTCATTAGTCTTGGATGTGCAACGGAAAATCTATGCATAACAGCTTCTGCCAAAGGATATGAGTCTAAAATTGTCATCGCAGATGAGGGAATCATCACAATTAACCTTGTAAAAAATCAGGCTATAGTTCCTGATTCCTTATTTGCTCAAATAGACGTTCGTCAAACGAACCGGAGTGTGTATAACGGAAAAATTATTTCTGATAGCACAATAAATAAATTAAAGACAATCCCTCTTAAAGAAGGTGTTAATCTGCATTTTTATAAAACAGGAACACCGGATTTCGATCTTATTTCAAATTATGTAATTGAGGGTAACACTATACAAATGCAGGATAAGGCATTTAAAAATGAGTTAATATCATGGATGCGGTTTAATAAGAATCATTCAAACAAAACAAAGGACGGATTAAGTTATGCTGTTTTTGGTGCGCCTAATCTTCCGATGTTCATTGTAAAGCCTATTATGAAAAAGGCGATCAATGTAAAATCCCAAAATAAAGGGGATAGGAAGAAGATGCAATCATCCTCACACTTTGTCCTGTTTACAACGCAGTCGAATACATTGGAGGAATGGGTAAACTTGGGCAGAAGCATGGAACGATTATTACTTAGATCAACCGAACAGGACATTATACATGCTTACTTGAATCAGCCGAACGAAATAAAGGACTTATCTCAAAAAATGGTGAAAACACTCGGCATTCCTAACGAACATCCAACAATATTACTGCGAATCGGATATGGAAAAAAGATGCCCTATTCCAAAAGGAAAGAAATAAAAGACCTGATCATTAAATAACCGGGCAACCTCATTCAGTATAAAACAAGGCTTCGGTCTGATTATCAATATTCACATTAATTTTTCAGGGTCATGAATGAATTATAAGGTTAACAAATTTGTCTTCGACGTAAATATCAATAACTTAAAAATTAATCAATTAGGATAATACACTATGGGTATGTATAAGTAGGATTATAAATACCCGTTGAATGATAAAAGGTAAATAGGTGAAGTGTAATTAATTTAATATTTTTTCTGAATATGACTATGTTTTTACAGGGTATTACATTATTAAAGTATATAATTTTGAAAATATATCCTAAAAATGGGTTTTATTTTTGCTTTTTTTAAGAAATAATTATAATTTTGTCTTATAAAAATGTTCTTAAATGCGAAAAAATATTTTAACCCTTGTTTTAATTTCTCTTTTCAGCTGTTTTTCTTATGCACAAAGCATAACGGAACAAATTTCCGACAAGGAAGCAGATACTCTAGAATCAGATACTCTAAAAGTCAAAGAAATTCAGGAAATACTTATTAAAGCTCGAAAAAAAAGGCAATTTTCGGATCATGCCAATTACACCTTTGATAAAGAGGCTCTTGAAAAAGCGAGACATTCTAAAGATTTGCTCACTACGCTTCCGGAACTGCAGCTGGATCCGGAATCAAACACCTTGAAAAGCACCAAAGGCGGAACCGTGCTTTTCCTTGTCAACGGAATAGAAGCATCTGATAATCAAGTTAAAAGCATTGCGCCAACGAATATTGTGAGAGTAGAATATTTTGATATTCCTCCGGCAAGATATTCCCAACGGGCGGATATTGTAGTAAACATTATTACGAGAAATCCGGAAGTGGGTTATTCTTACGGTGCAGACGTCATATCGGCTTTAACGACAGGTTTTGTCAATAGTGCCGCGTATGCCGGATATACCAAAGGAAGAAATGATTTTGGATTTGAATATTATATCAATTTGAGAGATTACGACAACCGTATTGTTCAAAAGTCGTATGAATATGATCTAAACAATATTCATTACCGTTCTGATGAAACTCAAAAAGACCATTTCGGATATACTAATCAAAATATTGCTTTGCGCTATGCCAATATAGTTTCCGAAAAATATACGTTTCAAAGTAAGTTGATTTTCAATATTAATTCAAATTTTAACCATGGCATCGGAAACAGCGTATTTACAAAAGATCTGTCATTGGAAAATCATAGTACAATTCATAATTCCGGTTCCAATTATACTGCTCCTACTTTAGACTTATATTATTCTAAAAATTTAGGAAAAAAAGACGAACTCAGCCTCAATCTTATTGGTTCTTATTACAATACAAAATCCCGTCAGTTTGACCACGAATGGATAACCGAAACAGAAGGGGATGTTTTCAATAATGATATGAATTTAAAAGCAAAACAGACAGGAATTGTCGGAGAAATTGCCCATATTCATACTTTTGAAAAGGGTAAACTAAGTTCCGGATATAGGATTACAAATACCAACATTTCCAATAATTTAGTTAATCTTTTGGGGACTTCAGATTATTCTGTAACTTATCTAACACAATATCTATACACAGAATTTTCGGGTAAAAAAGATAAATTTTCTTATCGTTTGGGTGTTGGGGTTACCAATATACATAATAAAAGTGCGGAAATCACGCAGGATGATTGGACCATAAATCCAAAACTCGTTCTATCTTATAGTATTGCAAACAATCAGTCGATAAGACTTTCTTCAGATTACACATCCAAGAGTCCCGAGGCAGATGCCTTAAGCAGTAATGTGGTACAAACAGTTCCGAATATTTACAAAACGGGAAATCCATATCTTAAACCCAGTCATATGTTCCGTAATAATTTTGTTTATTCCTTCAATAATAAGTTTTTCGATTTTAACCTCACTCCTTTTTACTATATTCTTTATAAAGATATTACACAATTTTATGTTTTTGATGATGAATTGAACGGCTATACCCTTACTAATGATAATTCTAAATATACAAGACAGGCAGGGATCCAATTTAGCGGTTCTATAAAACCTTTTGGGAATAGTTTACTTACAATAAAACCATTTCTGCAACTCTCTTCTATTTTGTTAAAAAAGGAAGATGGTACGGAAATAACGAATGATTATATAAGAAACTTTTTCACAATCTCATCAGAGTATAAAAATTTCTCAGTCCAATACCAATTCAATATTCCCGTGTATGCTTTGAATGGAGCATTTCTTTCCATCAATGAAAACGCAAGCCACTTTCTTGTAAATTATAAAATGAATAATTGGACTTTTTCCACAGGAATAATTTGGTTAGGAATGCCTTCTGAATATAAAACGAAGAGTCTTCCGGAGAGTTTAGTAGACTATACTGCTCACACACAAATTTTCAACAATAAAAATATGGCTGTATTAGGTTTAAGTTTTGACTTCTC
>JAISMV010000142.1 GCA_031276535.1 Flavobacteriaceae bacterium | reverse complement strand
ATGGGATATTGTGGAACTAAAGATCTGAAATCCCTGCAACAGGATAGCAAAATGGTGAAAATTTCTTCTGCAGGTCTGAAAGAAAGTCATCCTCACGATGTTATTATTACACAGGAGGCCCCTAACTATTCCAACTAAAAGTAATTTCACGTTTTGAGTCATGGATAACCTCCATTTCCAGAGAGAAAACAATTTCGTTATATAATATTCAACTCCATGTATATCATGGAGTTATTTATATAATGGAAAATCTCAATTCAGGCTAAAATTAATATAGGGCAAACGCATCATGAAATAGTAAAGCGCACTCTCTGCCTGAAAGGCAATATTTTCGTAACCGCAAGGTCAGCGACTTGCGGAGAGCACACATAACAACTCTCCCTGCCTGAAAGGCAGGATTAACCCTGAGCTGTACACGTCTTTTTTATCATCTTCTGTTGCGCATAAAACACAGCAATTCTATATCCACCGTCTGCCAGAATAACTTTTATAGGAGACAGAAAATAGGATAAGGTTCTCATCAGTAAATCCACGGCTTTACTGTCGTGAATGTTTGCTACGGTAACCATTACAGACAAAAGAAACCCATTTTTATCCACCACAACGTGCCGTTTAATCCCTTTTACTTTTTTATTCCCGTCAAAACCATTTAACGAACGGTTATTTCCCCACCTTACGCTTTGACTGTCCATAATCCCTAAGCTGGGTTCTCTGTTTTGGTTTCTTTTTAATCGTACTTTCTCACGTAATTTAGAAAGAAGTAAATCAAAACCTTCCGCATTAGCCCATTTGGAATAATAATAGTACACCAACTGCCATTTGGGGAAATCGTTGGGAAATAGCCGCCACTGGCAGCCTGTTTTCACCAAATACATGATCGCATCCCAAATACGCCGTAAATCATATTTTCGCTTTCTATCACCTAATTCTAAAGTATTTTTTATAAATTGCCATTGATTGTCAGTAATGTCTGTAGAATATTTTTTCATATATAACTTAATTGATTTGATACTAACAAGTTACGAAAAATAATTGACATAAACAACTGACAATCACTTTTTATATAACATTTTTAATCGGAAATGTCCTCATAAACATTTTCTAAATTTAATTTTTAAACAAGTTCTTATACGATCAAATATTTTATTTCAATTTCTCACAATCAATAAAAAATAAATTTAGTATATGGAAATGATAAAAAAAACGGCATTGGTTCTAGGATTTTTATTCCTCTCGGTAAAAGGTTTTTCTCAGGTAACAGATACGATTCCAAAAACTATAAAAGATAGTATCAACATTCCCAAGCGTACTGTAGCTTACGCAGCCGACAAATGGGCGATTGTCCGCCCTTTAAACGTCGAATTTACACATTCTGCCCCGTACAACTTTACTTCAGAACGGGGAAATACCCCTCTGCCGGAGGGTAAAGTTGAGAGCTTTACACAAGCAAGGGTCAGTGCCAACTTTAACTTTATCAAAAGAAAAACTTGGCTTCTTGGAGCAACTTTGAATTATAGATATACTACTACAGAAACCAATATGACCGATCCGTTTACAGCAAATCCAACAACGCTTGATGAAGATTTTCATTACCTGTCTTCGGCAGTAAACTTTTCATACTTTTCGACATTGTTCAAGAAGATGACCATCTATTCATCCAGTATCATTGTGGATGGTAGCGACCAGCATTTTGAAAGGGTTAGAGGATTGATATCGGGAGTAATGGTACTAAAAGCCAACCGAAAAACAAAAATGATGGTTGGATTAGTTGTCAATATCGATCCTAGTGCCCAGACGCTTGTTGTTCCGATTTTTACCTATGAACACAAATTCAATAATGGTCTGATTGCTGATGTTACGCTTCCAAGAAGTATATACCTGCGAAAATATGTTTTCAGCAACGCAGGAAGAGTCTCATTAGGATCAGAGCTGGACAGAACATCGTTTTACTTGTACAATATAGACGGCACCTCTCAACGGTATGAATACAGACAATTAGACATTACTTCCGGTTTGGTGTATGAACACGCTGTAGGTGATTTTGTGGTCACAGCAAAAACAGGAATAAAATTAACCCCTTCAGGAAGATTGTTCAGAAAAGAAGATAACTTTAATGATGCTGTGTTTGAAACCAGTCCCGATCCTACATTTTATTTTAATATAGGAGTATCGTTCAACCCTTTTACGTTTCTTAAAAAGAACAAGTAAATAACTGTTCAATTGTCTGATTATGATAAAGGTGTTTAAGACAGATGTTGATAGTTCGGCTCATGTAGGTGTAATCTTTGTGACGTATCACAAAAATACCCAGTTGCTGTCCTAAACGTTTTAAAAGCTCATAATAGTAGGTTCGAAACAATTCCCGGTTTCTATTTTTGTTCTGATAACTTATCGCAGATTTAGAAGGAGCCGTTTGAATCCCTAAATGATTCAAATTCCCTGTAGCGGAACGCAATCCATTGCTGATGTCTCGTACAGACTGACTCTTGGCAAATTGACAAAACAGCATCGCTACCAAGTGAGT
>JAISMV010000139.1 GCA_031276535.1 Flavobacteriaceae bacterium | reverse complement strand
TATTATATTGATTATTACTATTTTAAACAATATTTTTTACAACGCAGCAAAAATCCTGAAAGGATTTGATTTTCATAACCTCAGGTCAACTGACCTGAGGAGGAGGATAACGCAAGAGTCACACTGCCTGAAAGGCAGGACTTAGTTTTTCAAAAAGTATCGCTCATCAATATCCATCCGTTCTCTGTTAAAAATTGACGGTATTCTTTTTCGTATGCTTCGGGGATTCTCGGATTGGATTGCTGTGTTTTATGCGGAACAGAAGATGATAAAAAAGATGTGTGTAGTTCAGGGTTACTATTTTTCAGTCCTGCCTTTCAGGCAGGGAGAGTTGTTGTGTGTGTTCTCCGCAGGTCGCTGACCTTGCGGTTACGAAAATATTGCCTTTCAGGCAGAGGGTGCGCTTTACTATTTCATGATGCGTTTGCCCTGTCTTTTATGAATTAAGAAGATACCGCATTAATATTAGCTCTAACAAGTTGAAGTAAAAACAAAGCTGCCTAAAAAAGTATCAGGCAGCTTTCATTAAATCAGACACAGGTTAAAGATCAAAAAGTTTTCGAAATTGATCTATTTTATTTCTTTGCATGGTACAAAAATCTTTATCAGGTTGTTGTTTTTTAATGAAATCCAGACAGTGATCTTCTACGTCAGTCCTGACGCCTGAAAGCGCTTCTATTGCAGCCAGTCCGCAAAAAGGCACGTAGGATTCGGAATATCCGCCTTCATGAACCATTACAAGACGTCCCTGACATAAGTTTTGTGCTGTTTGTTTCATTAAACCGGTCATTTCTCTATAGCTGTCACTATGCAGCTGCATTCTGGCTAACGGATCAAAAGCATTGGCATCAAAGCCGCAGGCAATAATAATAATCTCCGGTTTAAATTTTTCCAGTGCGGGAACAACGATCTGTTGTAAGGTATAGAGGTAGCCGTCATGTCCTGTTCCCGGATATAGCGGAATATTAATATTGTAGCCTTCTCCTTTTCCAATACCTCTGTCGTACTCTCCTGTATATCCCGGCGGAAAACAATAGGCCTGATGAATAGATATGGTAAGCACATCATCCCTTTTTTCATAGACTGCCTGAGTTCCATTACCGTGATGCACGTCCCAATCAACGATCGCTACTTTACCGAGTTGATGGTTTGCTTTGGCTGCTTCAATGGCAATCGGGATATTGGAAAAAAAACAAAACCCCATAGGGGTATCGGATGTGCAATGGTGTCCGGGTGGGCGGGAGAGGGAATAGGCATTATCTGCCTCACCTAGTAAAACGGCTTCAACTGCTGCCTTGGCGAGTCCTGCCGAAAGTTTTGCAATTTCATAACTGCCAGGTCCAATAGGAGCTTCAGCCCCCAACATTCCTCCGCCACTATCACTTAGTTTTTTAAAGTATTGCAAATAATGTTCAGGATGGATGCGTCTTATGTCTTCTTCTGTAGCGGGTTCTGCATTGCGGAGAATAAGTTGTTTCGTAAGTCCGGAAACATCCATTAAGTTTTTCAGGCGTCTTTTGGTTTCCGGAGATTCGGCATGTCCTGCTCCGGCAGGGGGCTGTACCCAACCTCCTACAGGCAGGGTAACCACATGCACTCCGGTGCTGTGCCAGAAGCATAATTCATCAAAAAAGAAAGCTGTTTTTGTCATTTTAATTTTTCGTTAGGTTATTAGGTTATTTTTTTATATTTTGATCTGGTAAACAAAATGAAAAACATAGAGCCACCCAATGCTATTATCGAAAATAAGATAAGAGTTTCAATGCCGCCAAGATCTTTAATCAACCACCCTGCAATGGCCGGTCCCATGGACGTTCCTCCACCGATGACAAGGTTGATGGTGTTCATCAGTTTACCTGTCGGGTCTAATTCTGCAATGGAACCTAATATAAAAGGAAGTACAAAGGTCCAGGTGAATTTGAAGATAAATGCAGCCAGTATAAAACGAAAAAGAGAAGGTGTATCGATTAATAATGCCACACTGATGATCATTGCGCCGTATCCTATCCATAACAAAACGTTGAGTTTGTTATAACTCCCCATCAACGTGGCGCTACCGGCGCCGACAATACCCAGAACCGTGGCGATGGAAAGAATTTCTCCTGTTTCTGTAGGTGAAATTTTAACAATTTCTTCCGCGATTTTTCCCATAAAAGTCCAAATGCCGCTAAGACCTATGTAGAAGAGTAATACGCCGGTAATGCTAAAGAGCGTTGCGTAAAAGGGTACTTTTATCGCATTAAGTGTATTTGTTTGATCTTGATAATCTGACGGGTCGGAAGAAAAAGCGCTGGTGAGAGGAAAGCATAACGCTATCAGAATAGCCAGAATGATGTAGACGATTTTTAATCCGAAAAAGTTGAATAAGACGGGTAAGACTAAAAGCCCCAAAGCTCCCAATATTAATTGCCCTAAAACCCAGAATCCATAAATACGGCTTGGATTATCGGTGTTAGAAGCACTGGAAATGCAGAGTATCATTAGCGATCCACCGGCGAGGGAAGTTATAAAACGGGTTAGTAATAACAAAAGATAACTATCAAAAAATGTTGAGGTTATGTTGCCGAGAAAAAATATGATTGCAGAAATCCGGGCGACATTTTTCCGGTTACAGTTGGTGAGCCACCAATAAGCAGGCAGTGTAGCCAGACTCATTGCTCCCAGTTCCGCCATAAACAGATAACCAATCTGAACTTCGTCTAATTTCAACTGCACTGCCAGTTGTGATGCTAATACGGGAGCAGTCATCAATACGCTGGGAGCAATCGCTGCAAAGGTAATGATGGCGGCTAACAATTTCCATGAGATAGTGTTTTTTTGATTTTTCATGATACAGCCTTTTTATTTGTCGTATTAAGTAATGAACAGTGGGAGCTAACAGGGAAATTAACAAGGTTGGTAAATTTTCCTGTTTCATAGCCGAAAATTTTTCCATCGCTGCGATGTTGTTGCATATCTATAATAACTATTCCCAGAGTAGGGATAATTTTCTCACGCCAGATAAATAGATATAGATCATAATCAATTTTATAGTAGTGACAACGGTCGGTATCGGCTAATCCTGCCTCAACGCCTTTTATGCAGTGCCATGTATAGAAATTTTGATTAAGATAGATATGTTCGTAAATTTCCGTCGGGCTATAACGATAGAGATTGCGCATACCTATCAGCTCATTTGTTTCTTTATGTAAAGCGGATCCTTTCCGGTACGGAGTGTTGATGGTTCCTTGCAGTATCCGGACAGTAACAAAGGTTAATTCCTTATTATTCAATGCTCTAATGTAAAGTGATTCGGAATTTTCCTGTTCGGTAGGTAAAGTTCCTATTATGGTTGTAAAGACATTTTTATTGAGATCCAGCACGGTAGAAAACGATAGATCTTGGTTAATGAAGTCTATGAAATAGATATTATTCCGAATGGAACTGATTCGATGATTATTTTTATATTCTTTTCCATTTTCATCCTGCCAGATAATTTCAGATTCAGTGAACGTATACGTTATTTTCTTAGTATCAGTTAAATAAAGAAAAAATATCTTTCCTGATAATTCCGTAACATTAGGCAGTATAAAACTTTCAGGTTTAAATCCTTCCGCTAAAGAGCCTACAGTAATCCATTCAGTTTTTTGATCCATATCTTTAATCTTTGTTTGTTTTTTAATTTTTTGTAAGAACAAAACTAAGCCATATAGTATTCTTTTAAATATTTTTTCAATAAATGGGGGGTATTTCTAAATAAAATACGTTTTTTAACCTATAAGATGCATTTTTATATGGGGGTATATCTCTTAATTTATTGTTATTTTTTGATTATTATGTACTTAATAATGGGGGTATGTTGTATTTTTTAATAATTTATATTTTTTTGTAGGCATAAAATATCCTTTGCATCTTTTTTGAAAGTAAAAAAATAGTAAATTACTGATATAGTTGATAATATTAATCTATAATTTAAGTAAAACTTTAAGTTATACCTTTATGAATCTTCTTTAGCTTAAACTTTTATCCTACATTGATTTATAAGTTAAAAAACGCTTGTTTTTCCTGACTTGTCTCCTCTGGATCTAGTGCGATTATAGGTTATTGATTATTAGTGTTTATATTTTTTTGCCTGAAAAGCAATATTTTCGTAACCGAAGGTCGCTGACCTTCGGAAAGTAGACACAACAACTCTCACTGCCTGAAAGGCAGGACTAACCATGAGCTGTACACGTCTTCTTTATCACTTTGTGTTCCTCACAAAACACAGCAATCCGAACGATATCTTTTGAAAGACTAACTCCTGCCTTTCAGGCAGTGCGGCACTTTTGTCATCCTTCCCCCACGGGTCAGCGACCTTCGGTTATGAAAATTACATCCTTTCAGGATTTTTGCTGCGTTATGAAAAAAATATTTGGGTTCTGCCCACACGGAAAAGGCACTAAACGGACTGAAATTATTGACAGAGGAATGGATTATTTTTATTCGTGCATATTACGGTTGACTTATTTAGACATCGCATCTGAGATATTGACTGTTGGCAGTTAATCGTAGTATAGTTTGTAGTGAAAATTGAATTAATTCTAAGATAATTCCATGATAAATTTGTACTTTTGTGAATAAATTTTCCCCAATGCATGAATTATCGGTTGCAACATCTATTTTAAGAATAGCAGAAGAAGAAGTCGAAAAAGTGAAGGGAAAAAAAGTGAAGGAAATCACGCTGAAAATAGGAAAACTTTCAGGTGTGGAGTTAGATTCTCTGAAGTTTGCATGGGAAATCTGTATGAAAGGTTCCGTATTGGAGGAAGCAAAGCTGATCATAACAGAACCCGAAGGCAAGGCACAATGTGCAGAATGTAAGACGGTTTTTCCTTTGGAAAAGATCTACGATGTTTGCACCAATTGCAAAAGTCCTTTTAAAGAAATTATTTCAGGGAAGGAATTAAAGATTAAAAAATTAATAATAATTTAAAAACCAGTAAAATATGTGTTCGACTTGTGGATGCGAAAGTGGAGAAAACGGTATTACTATAAAAATGATGGGAGAAAATAATGAAGTAAGTGAAATAATTGTTGAGGATAATCATCATCATCACCATCATGGCCATGATCATGATCACATTCATGGTCATTCCCACCACCATCACCATCATCATCATGAAGTAAACGAGGTGGATCTGGAAAAAGATATTTTATCCAAAAACCAGCTAAAAGCAGAACGAAACCGGGGATTTTTCGAAGCTTTAAACATTTATAGCATAAATATGGTTAGTTCTCCCGGATCGGGAAAGACCAGCCTTTTAGAGAAAACGATTCGTGATTTAAAAGATAAAATTGAACTTTCCGTGATTGAAGGAGATCAGCAAACCAGTAATGATGCCGAGAGAATTCATCAGTCGGGAGTTCCTGTAATACAAATAAATACCGGAAAAGGATGCCATTTAGACAGTGAAATGGTTTCCAAATCCCTAAAATTACTTCAACCCAAGCCGGATTCGGTTTTAATCATCGAGAACGTGGGGAATTTGGTTTGTCCGGCTATGTTTGATCTGGGAGAATCGGTGAGAATAGTCATTGTTTCCGTAACGGAAGGAGAGGATAAACCCATAAAATATCCCGATATGTTCCATACTTCGCAAATCTGTATCATTAATAAGATTGATTTGCTTCCGCATTTAAATTTTGATTTGGAGAAACTAAAAAATTATGCATTGCAGGTAAATCCGGAAATTAAATTTTTTGAGCTTTCCGCTACAACAGGAGAAGGGATGGACAAATGGTATGAATTTTTACAGAAAAGTATAAAATAAGAAAATATGTGCCTGGCAATTCCCGGAAGATTAGAAAAAATAACTTTAGAACTGGACGAAACTTTTCGCATTGGGAACGTTTCTTTTGAAGGAGTTATTAAAGAAGTTAATCTGGCTTTAGTTCCCGAAGCCCGGGAGGGAGATTATGTTCTGGTGCATGTGGGAGCTGCCATCAGCATTATCAACGAAGAAGAAGCCGAACAGACAATGGAAGCCCTGAAGTTGATGGGAGAAGATTTGGAACTAAATCCTGAAAACTAAGACTCGTGGAATTCAGGCATGGCAAAATTACATGAAAGAAATTATTAATCTCCAGCATGGAGGAGGAGGGGAGGAGACCCATAAGCTTCTTACCAATGTTATTTTTAAGCATTTAGGTAATTCTGTTTTAAATGTAAAGCACGATGGAGCTTTCCTGAATTTAAACGGAATGCTGGCTTTTTCCACCGACAGCTATGTAGTTTCCCCGATTTTTTTCAAAGGAGGAAATATCGGAGAATTGGCGGTGAACGGTACGGTAAACGATTTATCCATGTGCGGAGCAGAACCGAAATATTTGTCGCTTTCCTTTATCATTGAAGAAGGCTTTCCGATGGAAGATTTTGAAAAAGTGGTTCTTTCCATAAAAAAAACGGCAGAAAATGCTCAGGTGCAAATTGTCACCGGAGATACCAAAGTAGTGGAAAGAGGAAAAGGAGACAAAATTTACATCAATACCTCCGGAATCGGAGTGGTAAATCCCAAAGCCGATATTAAAATTCAGAATATCAGAGAAAAAGATGTCATTTTCATTAATGCGCCGATAGCTTCACACGGAATGGCGATCATGAGCGAACGGGAAGGGTTGCAGTTTGAAAGTGACATTGTAAGCGATACCCGAAATTTAAATTTCACGGTCAAAAAACTGATAGATACTTTTGGGGATAAAATTCATTTTTTGCGCGATGCCACACGCGGAGGATTGGCGTCCATTCTGCATGAAATAGTTTCTGAGATCCGTTTGGGAATAGACCTTTTCGAAGAAAATATCAAAGTGGAGGATCAGGTGAGAAGCGCTTGCGAAATACTGGGCTTAGATCCTGTTTATGTAGCAAACGAAGGCGTTTTTGCCTGTATAGCGGATGAAACAATAGCCGGGGAAGTTCTGGCTATGCTTAGATCCGAAAATCCGAACGCCTCTCAAATCGGATCCATCACATCGGAACATCCATCAAAGATCATTATGGAAAGCGCTTTTGGCGGAAAACATGTGGTACATGCATTGGCGGGAGAACAACTTCCGAGAATATGCTGATATTTTTT
>JAISMV010000044.1 GCA_031276535.1 Flavobacteriaceae bacterium | reverse complement strand
TCTTTTGAGCGTCTTTTTCACTTTTTCTTTTTGATTTAGCCCGCTAAATCTTCAAATAAAAAGCAAAAAATCCATCTCAAAAATAGCAATAAAAAATAATCGCAATAAAATTTAAACAGGCTCTGAATTTTCTCTTTTCTTTTGCGGGTTTTGCCTAACCTAAGTTTAGATTAGGCAAAAAAACTTTCCTTAAATCTTGCAAAAGTATACGACGTTCAGCTGCTTTTAACTTACGCTTAAACAACTTCAAGTTAATTAGACTAAATACATATTAAAAAACATGATATACGTCATTTTTTTTGATAATTTATTTATCCTCAAAAAGATATATAAAATATTTTTTAATTCAAATATTAAATTAAGGAACGTATTTTAACGATTAGAATAGTAAAAAATAGAGGTTTAATTTAAAAATTTATACTAACTTTGCAAAACAGTCAAATCACAAACAATAAAATAGATAAAGAAGAATGAATTTACCGGTTGATTATGTTCCGATTCTTATACAAGTAGCAGTAGCCTTAGGTTTTAGCGTAATGACGCTTATCGGTTCCGCTATGTTGGGATCAAGAATACATGGAAAAGTTAAAGACGATACATTTGAATGTGGAGTAGCTTACAAAGGAGATGCCCGTTCGCCGTTTTCGGTCAAGTATTTCCTGACGGCCATATTATTTGTATTGTTTGATATAGAAATTATTTTTTTCTATCCGTATGCTTTGAATATAAAAGAATTTGGAGTGGAAGGATTTCTGGCAGTTTTAACCTTTGTTTTCATTTTTCTTTTAGGATTTTTATATGTAGTGAAGAAAGGAGCCTTAGACTGGGAAAAATAAAAGGAAAAAATCTGTTTTTTAACTAATTTGTAGACGATAAACATGTCAGGAAAAAAAGTAAAGATAGTAGAAGCTCCTGAAGGAGTAACCGGTCCCGGATATTTTGCCGGGAGTTTTGATAAGGTCATAGGATTAGCCAGATCCTATTCTTTGTGGCCGTTGCCTTTTGCCACTTCTTGTTGCGGAATAGAATTCATGGCTATGCAGGCAGCTAATTACGATTTGTCCCGTTTTGGAGCAGAAAACATGTGCTTTTCTCCAAGACAGGCAGATTTATTAATGGTTTGCGGCACCATTTCTAAAAAGCTGGCACCGGTTCTTAAACAAGTTTATACCCAAATGGCAGAGCCCAAATGGGTGATGGCTGTAGGAGCCTGCGCTTCAAGCGGAGGTATTTTTGATACCTATTCCGTATTGCAGGGAATTGATAAAATAATACCGGTAGATGTCTACGTGCCGGGCTGCCCCCCAAGACCGGAACAGATCATAGAAGGATTCATGCAGATTCAGGAGATTGTCAAAAATGAAAGTTTAAGAAGAAGAGAAACTCCGGAATATAAAGAATTGTTGGAATCATACAATATATCGTAGAATATAATGGGAGAAAAAATTATAGATAATCAGTTTGTTTCGCAGCTCTTAACCGATGAATTTGGCGACAACATTATAAGAGCATACGAACCCGATGGAATATTGACAATAGAAATAAAAAGAGAAATACTAATTCCTTTGGTTCAGTTCATTAAAAATCATGAAATTAAAATTGATTTTTTAACCGACCTCTGCGGTATACATTATCCTGATCATAAAGGATTTGAATTAGGAGTCATTTACCATTTCCATAGCTTCATCAATAACTTTAGAATAAGAGTAAAAACCTTCTTTTCCGAAGAAAATCCCGAAGTGGATTCTCTAACGTCCCTATATTCTGCGGCTAACTGGCAGGAAAGAGAAACATTTGACTTTTACGGAATACAATTCAAAGGACATCCCAATCTTACACGGATATTGAACAGACAAGACATGGAATATCACCCCCTTCTGAAACAATACCAGTTGGAAGATACAACCCGTACAGATAAAGATGACGCCATGTTTGGCAGATAAAAAATAAAAATAAAAAGCTAAAAATAGAAAGATGCCTCAGGAAAATAATAATGAACTGATAGATTTGTCAAATGTTTTAGATGAGTATGTGGTAAAAGAACAGCTTGATGGTGAACTTCAGCGGATTAATTTAGGACCTACCCATCCATCCACTCATGGTATTTTTGAGAATCAGATATTAATGGATGGAGAGAAAATCGTTTCCGCCGACTCCACAGTAGGATATATTCACAGAGCTTTTGAAAAAATATCGGAAAGAAGAACCTATGCACAGATCACTACTCTGACAGACAGGATGAATTACTGCTCTTCTCCGATTAATAATACGGGCTGGCATATGACAATGGAAAAATTTTTGGGAATTAAAGTCACCAAAAAAATTGACTATATGCGAATTATTATCATGGAGCTGGCGAGAATTGCCGATCATTTGGTTTGTGATTCGGTGATGGGGGTAGATACAGGAGCATTGACGGGCTTTACCTATGTGTTTCAGGACAGAGAGAAGATTTACGACTTATACGAACAGGTTTGTGGAGCGAGAATGACTACCAATATCGGAAGAATCGGAGGATTTGAAAGAGATTTTAGTCCGAAGTTCCACCAATTGATAAAAGAATTTATAGCCGAATTCCCTAAAAGATTAGAAGAATTTGCCAAATTATTGGAAAGAAACAGGATTTTCATGGATCGTACCATTGGAGTAGGGGGGATCTCGGCAGAACGAGCGCTAAACTATGGATTTACCGGTCCTAATTTAAGAGCGGCAGGAGTAGATTATGATGTAAGGATCATGAGTCCGTATTCCTCCTACGATGATTTTGATTTCATAGTTCCAATAGGTACGGCAGGAGATGCTTACGATCGGTTTATGGTGCGTTTGCAGGAAATGAGAGAGAGCTTTAAACTCGTGAAAAACGCCTATGAGAATCTACCGGAAGGAAGTCATCATGTTGATGTTCCCGATTTCTATTTACCGGATAAACCTGATGTATATACAAGCATGGAAGCATTGATCTACCACTTTAAGATTATTATGGGAGAAACAGATATACCAACGGGAGAAATATATAATTCAGTAGAAGGAGGAAATGGAGAATTAGGATTTTATATGGTAAGCGACGGAGGAAGAAGTCCGTATAGATTGCATTTTCGACGACCTTGTTTCATTTATTATCAAGCCTATCCTGAATTGGTGAAAGATCAGATGCTTTCAGATGCCGTTATTACCTTAGGAAGCTTGAATGTAATAGCAGGAGAATTAGACGCCTGAAAAAAAAACAGATAAAATAAAAATATTTATAAAACTCTCATTTTTGAGAGTTTTTTTGTGAAACAATTGAAGTTTTAGAGTTGCTCAGAGTAATCCTTGATCTATTCTTTGCTAATAAATTCAGTTCATTTAGTGCTTTTTCCGTGTGGGCAGAACCTCAAGTATTTTTTCATAACGCGGCAAAAATCCTGAAAGGATTTGATTTTCATAACCGCAAGTCAGCGACTTGCGGGAGAGGATGATGAAAGAGTCGCACTGCCTGAAAGGCAGGACTTAATCTTTCGAAAAATATCATTCATCAATATCCATACCGTTCTCTGTCAAAAATTGATGGTATTCTTCTTCAAAACTGGGGATTTTCTTTTTCGTGTGCTTCGGGGATTGTCGGATTGTTGTGTTTTGTGCGGAATACAAGATGATAAAGAATATGTGTGCAATTCATGGTTAGTCCTGCCTTTCAGGCAGGGGGAGTTGTTGAGTGTGCTTTCCGCAGATCAACGTCTGCGGTTACGAAAATATTGCCTTTCAGGCAGAGAATATGCCTTAATATTTGAGTCCCATCGCTTCGAATTTTACCTTTGATGCGGTTTTGAACACTCGTATTTTCATCTCAAAAATTGCCCTTAGTGTGGTATATTTATAAAAATAAAAAACATAAGCACTAATGATCAATAACTTATAATCGTACTAAATCCAGAGGGAACAAGTCAGGAAATAATCGGAGCTTGAGGTAAGCACAAATCCAAAGTAATTTCAGGTTGGTAGTAAAAAGGCATTCCTGAACAAGGAATGCCTCACATTATAAATATACGAATTTTTTTTCTTTCCTAAAAACTTTTTTAAATAGTGAAAAAGCTTATGAGGAACAATTTTTAACTTGTGCTTAAACCAAACTCAGGTTGGTTTTCACTCGCAGGTGTTATATTTCCGTCCTTAAATTCATAACTTTTTTTCTTCAATTATTTCTTTTTTTCCGGATAATTTTCATAGGCGTACTTTACGGCTTTATAAGCATCTACCACTCCTCCTGTTACAGATAATTGATCAAAAGTTGTGTGGACTTCAGGGGTATTTTCATCTTCTCCTCCGGCAACAGTGGCAACGGTGGATCCATTCACGGTTTTTAATAAAATATCTTTTACTTGTTTTGCCGTTAAATGAGGGAAATAAGACCAAAGTAGAGCGGCACATCCGGCAACTACAGGAGATGCCATACTGGTACCTTGTAAAAATCTGTAATTACCTCCGGTTACGGGGGCATAGATTTCTAATCCCGGAGCGAAAATGTCTACTTTTTCTTTACCATAATTGGAAAAAGATGCTTTTAGTTGATCGTTGTATCTGGTGCTGGCTCCTACGGTAATCCAATTGTTTGTAAAGGACGTATTTTCATTGTCTTTGAAGTTGGTGGGATAATTAGGTTCAACATCAATATCTTTATTATCATTTCCTGAGGCATGTACCAATAGAACTCCTTTTTTTTCGGCATATTTTATAGCGTCCCACACTTTTTCCTTGTTAGGGGAAAAAGGTTTTCCAAAACTCATGTTTATGATCTTCGCACCATTGTCTACGGCATAAATAATAGCATTTGCCACGTCTTTATCTCTTTCATCTCCATCGGGAACCGCCCGAACTACCATAATTTTGGCTACATCTCCGGCAATTCCGTCCATTCCTGCATTGTTGTTTCTTTCTGCCGCAATGATACCTGAAACATGAGTTCCGTGTAGGGCATCAGGTCCTTCTACTTCATTGTTTCCATAGTATTTTTCATTAATATCGGAATAATTATCTCCTACGATATGGCGGGAATCAAAGTTCTTGTTTAGTAAATATTCCACCTTATTGGAATAGTGTTTTTGGGCTTCACTCATGGATTCGTTTATTGTCGTATAGATTTGCTTCGCGGTTTTTCCCTGCATTTCGGGATTTTGAGACATTTGTAGAAAGGCTTGTTTGATTTGTTCCTGAGGAAAGGTTGCCGCACTTACGTTTTCTAAGGTTAAGGGCTTGTCTCCTAGAGCGTCTAGTAAAGCATCCGTCATTTGTTTGACCATCGCCATTTGTCCTTCAATTTGAATCAAAACTGATTTAGCTTCTCCGTATTCTTTGTCGTATATGAATTTAGCTCTTTGGTATTCTTTAAATTCCGCAGGATATTTTGTTCTGTTTGTTTCGTTGGTTTTTTGATCTCCTGTTTCAAAAAGTTTTTCATATTTAACGATCAGGCGTGTAGCTTCCATGGTATCCTGGTTTACGTCTTTACCGTCTTTGCCTCCTATAAAATCCCATCCGTATATATCGTCAATGTATCCGTTTTTGTCATCATCTTTTCCGTTGCCGGCAATTTCTTTAGGATTTATCCAAATATTGTTTTTCAGGTCGGGATGATCTGTTTGTACTCCACTATCAATAACCCCTACAACAATAACAGAGGGTTTTATTCCTGTAGATTTCAAAAATTCAATGGCTTCATTAGTTCCAACTCCGTAGATTCCTGTTTTTTCATAACTTTGATGATACCAGTTTTTCAGAGTGGTGGAATCCACTGCCTGTTCGGTATTTTGGGCAGCTATTGTTGTAGAAATAAGTGCAAATGTAATGCTTAGGTTTAAAAGTACTTTTTTCATGTAATATTATTTTGTGTAATTATTCATCATTTATTCATTATTTATGTATATAGCAGATTTTGGGCCAAGATTACATATCAGGTCTAAAATGGAAAGATCATTCATAAAATCAAAACGATCGGAGAAAACCTGAATGTATTCCGGATACAGGTGAGGACTTTCTTTTTTTGCATTAAACATTTCCCGTGCATCGGTGCCTTCTGTATCTTTTATGTATTTATCGGTCAATTGGTAGGAAAAATCGAACTTCAGTATAGTGTTTACCCAGTCTAATGTCTTCAAATTCATATCAAATAAAAAAGTTTCTTTTTTTTCAAAGACCGGAATTAAAGTATTTTCATAGTGTTCAAAATAAGGAGAGCTTTGATATGCGGATCTTATGGATTTCCAATGTAATTTTTGCCAGTCGGAGGCATATGAGATTTTAATATCTTTCATAATTCTGGCTCCTGAGTGCTCGATAGGAATAATCAGCGGCAACTTCCCGTTGGCTCCTTGAATAACACAACGATTGCGATAGGTCTGCTTGGGGAAGTTTTCCCATTGTTCCAGATGAACGTCTTCTGATTTTAGCCAAAGTGCAAAATAAGAAACAGGAGCAAAATAAAAGTTAGGTAAAATAATCATACTTTATTTGTTACGCCTACAAATTTACTATAAAAAAGCAAATAGTCTCTTTAAAAATATTTATAGGAAATTTTTAAAGTATGCTAAAGGAAATGGCAATAAAAATTCAAAAAAGATGTCGATAATAAAAAATGCTGCATTATAACCTGAATCAGTGTTTCTTTCCTTTGAAAAAGAATTCTTCCTTTAATTCTTAATTAAAGTACATTTTCTAATAATTTACCAATTGACACCTCCGTTAACCGTGATTTTTTAGTTTGACAGGGCTTCCGTTAACTGGGGAATAATCTGTTTTTTGCGTGAAACCACCCCTTTCAGGAAAGCTTCTCCGTTTTCCAGTTTTATTCCGAATGCCTGTTCTGTAACCTGGGCTGAGGATCCTGTTGCAAAAATTCTGGAATCACTGTCCAGTATATTGGTTACTACAAGTAAAAACAGATTGTATCCGTTATCATTGACCTGCCTGCTGATGGCGGCTTCTATCTCCGCTTTCTTCGAGAAGATATCCATGTAATCGATAGTATTTACTTGTGCAACCCGAACTTTTTTCCCGTTAACCTCGAAAGATTTGGCATCCAGAGAAATTAATTCTTCGGCTGTTTTATCAGAGAGATTGGTTCCGGCTTTTAGCAGATCCAGTCCGTATTTTTCCGGGTCGACGCCTGCGATTTTCGCCAGTTCCTGTGCCGCTTTTATGTCTTCATCCGTACAAGTGGGAGATACAAACAGTAAAGTATCCGAAATGATTCCCGACAACATCAATCCGGCAATATGAGAAGGAATTTCGATTTGGTGTTCTTTATAGAGTTTCAGGATGATGGTCTGTGTGCAGCCTACCGGTTCTGCTCTGTAATATAAAGGCGTTGCCGTATGGAAATTGGAGATTCTATGGTGGTCGATTACTGCAAGAATCGTAAGTTCTTCAATGTCTGGTACTGATTGTTGAAATTCGTTATGATCAACCAGCATCACCTCCCGGGTTTCGTTGGAAGCACCGGAAATTACCCTTGGAGTTTCCGCCTTAAAATAGTCCAATGCGAATTGAGTTTCCTCATTGGGTGCTCCCAAGGCTACAGCTTCCGTATTTTTACCTAAGGCATTTTGCAGATACGAAAAAGAAATGGCGGAAGTAATGGAATCCGTGTCAGGATTTTGATGCCCTATAACTAATATTTTACTCATGTCGGTTTACGGTTAGTAATTTTATTTGTCATAAAAAACGGATGGTTGTTTTTTATGAATGATGAGACTACAAATATACATTTTTCAGGTTTTTCAGCAAAGAAATTCTGTAATTATAAATTTCCCCGGAGCAGACGCATGAGTCATCATCAACCGATGAAGTGGGGGAGAGGGCGGGGAGTCTGTTACGAATATAAGCAAGCATATCAATTCTCACAATAAGGTTGATCAATTAAAAAGCACCTGACGAGCTAATATAAAATAAGGTATAATATATATGATATTTTATATCTTTTACATAAATATGTATTTTTAAAAATAATAAGGGGTTATTTTTTAATATTTGTTTTTTAATCTTTAATTTGTGTTAATTTTTTAAGGGGTTAATTTTATTAAAATATAAATATAATGGATATATATCTATTATTATGGGGTATGTTTTCAAATGAAATAATTTTTACAATAAAAAAAATATGAACTTTTAGTAAAAAACATATTGATTTTTTAAAAAAAGTTTATACCTTTGTCGTGATAAGTTACTATGTTAAGTATAAGGGTAAATATAAGAAGTGTAATTATGTTTAACACTAAATTCACGGAAATATAACAATTGTTTGGAAGAATTCTAGAAACGAGGTTAAAAAAGTGCTTATATAGATAAAAAATACCGTAATAAAGGTATTTTTAATTCGTCTAAGATTTTTAACTTTGCTTTGTTAAGTTTGACCGTGAGTGATAATCAGAGTGATAATTGTTGAAATTGAGTAACTATGGCATAAATGTTGCATGTTTGAAAATAGTGTAATTACAGTACAGAAAAGTAATAAAATTTTAAGAAAAGGAAAAATTATTAATAAAATAAATATACATCAGAATGGAAAAAAAACAATTAACTCAAACAAATTCTACCAGAAAATCAAAAGGATTGAATCCTTTTATTACGATCATTGTTTTAATATTAGTGGCGGAAGGCATTTATCACTATGTATTGGGAGCTCCATCTAACTTCAAAGGAGAAACAACGGATGGCGCTCCGGCTACATTTATGGGAATTATCCACAAAGGAGGGATAATTGTTCCTTTCCTGATTTCCTTCCTGCTTATAGTATTAGTATTTTCAATAGAAAGATCTTTTGTTATTGGAAAAGCCGGAGGTACGGGAGGTTTAACAAGATTTGTAATAGAAATCAGGAAATTATTGGAAAGAAATGAAATTAATGAAGCTATAGCCCTTTGCGACAAACAGAAAGGTTCTATAGGAAATGTAGTAAAAGAAGGACTGATATCCTATAAATCGTTGGCCAATGATACCACATTGGATAAAGAGCAAAAGTTAGTGTCTTTAAATAAAACACTGGAAGAAGCTACAACATTGGAAATGCCGATGTTAGAGAAAAACATGACCATTTTGGCAACCATCGCCTCCATAGGTACCCTGATAGCTTTGATGGGAACTGTGATCGGGATGATAAAAGCGTTCTTTGCCTTAGGGGAAGGAGGAGGTTCACCGGATGCGGCAGCCTTATCCGTAGGTATATCCGAAGCGCTGGTAAACACAGCTTTAGGTATCGGAACCTCTGCATTGGCTATCATCATGTATAACTTTTTCACATCAAAAATAGATCACTTAACATTTAAGATAGACGAGGTAGGGTTAAGTATTCAACAATCTTTTGCAGCTCACCATTAATTCCTCTGTTTTTTAGCTTTTAACAGCTGGAAATATCAGATAATGATGTTAAGGATTTTTATAACTTTAAAAAAGAAAAATGGCAAGAGTCAAACCCAAAAGACACGGAATACGTATTGATATGACCCCCATGACCGATTTGGCATGGCTGTTATTAACGTTCTTTATTTTAACCACTCAGTTTAAACCGGAAGAAACAATAGCAATAGATCCTCCGTCTTCAGTGTCTCAGATAAAAATAAGAGACCGTGGAGTGATGAAAATTTCCATAACAACAGACGGGAAATATTACTTTTCAATGGATGAGCTAAAATATAGAGTTCCTTTGTTGAATGCAATGGGAAAGAAGTACAATATAACTTTTACTCCGGAAGAACAACAGGAATTTAAAAATGCTATTACTGATTTTGGAGTGCCCATTCAACAACTCAAAGAATATTTGAAAATGACCGAAACTCAAAGAGAAAAAGTAGTTGTTTCGGGAATTCCCGGAGATAGTACGAATTCCCAGATTACCGAATGGGTTTTTGAAGCAAGAGAATTGGCTAAAGAAGCAGGAGATTCATTGGATTTAGGAATCAAAGGAGATATTAAAACCCAATATCCTGTATTTAAAAACTTATTGGCTCGATTGCAGGACAAAAACATGAATAAATTTCAGCTAATCACAGCTTCTGAAGATTAAATGTGAGTTGGAATATAAGAAAAATACTTATTTGTTAACTAAAAAAAAAGAATATGTCAGCAGGTGTAGATACAAGCAGTAGCGGAAAAGACGGAGGAAAAGTAAGGTCAAAGAAAATGAATATTAATATTGACATGGCTCCCATGTGCGATTTAGGATTCTTATTAATTACGTTTTTCATGTTTACTACTACCTTCAGCAAGCCCAATATCATGCATTTAAATATGCCCCCTAAAGTAGATATACCCAAGGCGGATATACCTGAAATAAAAACAAAAAATTCGTTTACCGTAATTTTAGGAAAAGACGATAAGATATATTGGCACCAACAGGAACAACCCGATCTAACTACCGAAAACCTGATAGAATCCAACTATTCCAAAGACGGAATACGAAAAGAAATACTGAGGGCGCAAAGAGAAGCGGATCAGGATAAGTTCACAGTTATAATAAAACCTACCGATGACTCTACCTATAAGAATTTAGTAGATGTATTGGATGAAATGGAGATCACCAACTCGGGAAGGTATGGAATTAAAGATCTTTCATCAAAAGAGAAAGATGTATATCAGCAAAAAATAAAATAACCAACGAAAAACAGAGAAAATGGCAGACAATCAATGGCAGTCTTTAGAAGATATGGTTTTTGAGCATAAAAACAAGAACTATGGAGCTTATCGGTTAAGAAGCAATGAGAGAGGATACCTTACCAAAGCTTTTTTCATTGGCACGATTATTTTTGTTCTTTTCGTGTTATTATTATATTTTTATAACAGATGGCAGGTTACAAGAGGAGAAAAAGACAGAGCTGTAAATATTGAATTAATAGAGATTCAGGCACCTGAAGAAGAAGAAATTTTTGTAGAAAAGGACGAACCACCTCCTCCCCCTCCGCCGGAACAAGAAGAAGTAGCTCAAGTGAAAATGGTCATGCCCGAACCTAAGAAAAGCGTAGTGGTGGAAGAAACAATACCCCCTAAGGAAGAAACGGAAAATAAGGTAATAGGTCTTGAAAATAAAGAAGGTAGAGCAACAAACGATGCTGCGTTGAGCCACGGAAAAAATGATGCCCCTCCGGCTCCGCCGGTACCTCCGCCACCAGACAATAAAATATTTAATGTAGTGGATCAGGATGCCGAATTTAAAGGCGGCGAGGTGAGCAAATATATTGCCCGTTACATAGAATATACCGACAGAGCGCTTGATAACGGAACAGAAGGTAAAATACTGGTGCGTTTTATAGTTGAAAAAGACGGAACTGTTACAGGGATTGATGTTGTAGGAAAAAAGCTGGGAGACGGTCTGGATGAAATTGCTAAAAATGCTATACGAAAAACCTCTAAGATGTGGATTCCGGGTAAAGTGAACAACCAGCCTGTGCGTTCGTATTTTAGAGTTCCGATAACTTTTAGGCTTCCGCAATAAATTGATATAAAAATAAAGATTTAAAATTAAACTAAAGACTATCTCTTTTGAATATTAGAGATAGTTTTTTTATTTATAATAAAAAAAGTAAAATAACATCATTTTAATTTAGATGAGTTCTAAAAGAAAAAAATATGACATTTGTCATATATATAGAAGAGTTCGTTTTATAAATTTGTGTTCCAAAATTAAACAATAAAATATTATGACAAGATTTTACTCTTCCTCGATAGGAAGAAAGTTTATTATGGCTTTGACAGGCTTTTTCCTCATGATCTTTTTACTGGTCCATTTAGGCGCAAACCTAACCCTATTTGCAGGTAATACAGACTCTGAAGGTAACTTATTAGCTAAAGAAGAAGTATTGTTTAACCAGGCTTCACACTTTATGGCTACCAATCCGTTGATTCAGGTAATGCAATATGTGTTGGCTCTCGGTTTTCTTTACCACATCTTATTAGGGATTATACTAACCTTAAAAAATCAAAAAGCAAGAGGAAAAGAACGTTATGCCGTAAATCAACTTTCGGTTAATACACCTTTTAGTTCCCGTACCATGATCTATACAGGGATACTAATCTTTGTATTTATACTTATACACCTGTATAATTATTTTTATCCTATTAAAAAAGGATTAGTGGAAGATGACTATCTGTTGGTTACGGAATTATTTAAAAGCCCTTTGTATACATTGATTTATGTAGTTTCCTTTATACTTTTAGGATTGCATTTAAGTCATGGTTTTTCCTCTTCCTTCCAATCAGTAGGATTCAATCATAGAATTTATACCCGAATAATTAAAATTCTGGGAAAAGCATACTTTATTCTGATAGCAGTTGGATTTGCCGCAATTGCAATTTATTTTTATTTCAAAGGCAATGGTTTAATTTAATAAATTTATTTAATTTTAAGAAAATACTATTATGAGTATAAAATTAGATTCAAGAATTCCTGAAGGGGATATCCATGAAAAATGGAAAAATCATAAAGACCATATGCGTTTGGTTGCTCCCAATAATCGAGGAAAAATAGATATAGTTATAATCGGAACAGGATTGGCAGGAGGTGCGGCGGCTGCATCCTTGGCAGAGATGGGGTATAATGTGAAAGCATTTTGTTATCAGGATTCCCCAAGACGGGCGCACTCCATTGCCGCACAAGGAGGTATTAATGCCGCGAAAAATTATCAAAATGACGGAGACAGTATTTACAGACTGTTTTATGATACAATAAAAGGAGGTGACTATCGTGCAAGAGAAGCCAATGTGCACCGTTTGGCGGAAGTTTCCGGAAACATCATTGACCAATGTGTTGCACAAGGAGTTCCCTTTGCAAGAGAATACGGAGGTTTGCTGGATAACCGTTCTTTTGGAGGAACACAAGTACAAAGAACTTTTTATGCGGCAGGACAGACAGGACAACAATTACTGTTAGGAGCCTATTCCGCGATGAACCGTCAAATAGGTAAAGGCCGTCTGCAAATGTTCAACCGTCACGAAATGCTGGATCTAGTGATCATTGACGGTAAAGCCAGAGGTATTATTGCCAGAAATCTGGTTACCGGAGAAATAGAAAGACATTCTGCGCATGCCGTAGTAATTGCTTCCGGAGGATACGGAAATGTATTTTTCCTTTCCACCAATGCCATGGGTTCCAATGCAACCGCAGCATGGAAAATTCATAAAAAAGGAGCCGCTTTCGCTAATCCGTGCTTCACACAGATCCACCCAACCTGCATACCCGTTCACGGAACACAACAATCCAAACTGACTTTGATGTCCGAATCGCTTCGTAACGACGGACGTATCTGGGTGCCTAAAAAGCTGGAAGATGCAGTAGCCGTAAGAGAAGGCAAATTGAAACCTACCGATATTAAAGAAGAAGACAGGGATTATTATTTGGAAAGAAGATATCCGGCATTCGGAAATTTAGTTCCGCGGGACGTTGCTTCCAGAGCGGCTAAAGAAAGATGCGATGCAGGATTCGGAATAGAAAACAATGCTACCCACGAAGGAGTATTCCTTGATTTTTCCACATCCTTTGTGAAATATGGAAAAGAAAAAGCCAATGAGTTGGATATTCATAACCCTACTCAGGAAGAAATAATAAAATTAGGTAAGAAGGTAGTGGAAGCTAAGTATGGTAACCTGTTCACAATGTATGAAAAAATTACGGGAGATAACCCATACGAAACTCCTATGAAGATCTATCCGGCAGTTCACTATACCATGGGAGGAATCTGGGTGGATTACAACCTGATGAGTACCATTCCCGGATGTTTCGTTGCAGGAGAAGCCAACTTTTCAGACCACGGAGCTAACCGTTTAGGAGCATCTGCACTGATGCAGGGATTAGCCGATGGTTATTTCGTATTACCTTATACCATTGCAGATTATTTGGCTGATGACATCAGAACCGGAGAAATTTCCACCGACTCGCCTGAATTTGAAGAAGCGGAAAAGAAAGTAAAAGAAAGAATAAATCATTTCTTATCTAATAAAGGAACAAAAACAGTAGACTATTTCCACAAAAAATTAGGACAAATAATGTGGAATAAAGTGGGAATGGCTCGTAATGCCGAAGGATTAAAAGAAGCCATTGCCGAAATTGAAGAAATAAGAAAAGAATTCTGGAAAGACGTGAAAGTGCCGGGAACAAATGAAACCGTGAATCCGGAATTGGAAAAAGCAGGCAGGGTAGCGGATTTCCTTGAATTAGGACAACTGATGGCTATAGATGCTTTGAACAGAAACGAATCTTGTGGAGGACATTTCAGAACTGAATATCAAACAGAAGACGGAGAAACTTTACGTGACGATCAAGATTATTCTTATGTTGCTGCTTGGGAATACAAAGGAGAAGATATTAACCAGGAAGTCTTACACAAAGAAGAATTGAATTATAAGTATATTAAAATAGCAGCAAGAAATTATAAATAACCTGTAAAATCAAAAGAAAAATGGCAGGAAAATTATTAAACCTGACTTTAAAAGTTTGGAGACAAGCAAGTCATAAAGAAAAAGGAAAATTTGAAGAATATAAACTGGAAGGAGTATCTACTGAGAGTTCATTTTTAGAAATGCTGGACATGCTGAATGAGCAATTGGTGGAACAGGATAAAGAACCTATAGCATTTGATCATGACTGTCGCGAAGGTATCTGCGGAATGTGTTCTCTGTTCATTAACGGAAGAGCTCATGGTCCGGACAGAGGAATTACCACTTGTCAGCTTCATATGAGAATGTTTAACGATGGAGACACCATTGTGATCGAACCTTGGAGATCCGCAGGTTTCCCGGTAATAAAAGATCTAATTGTAGACAGGACGGCTTTTGACAGAATACAGCACGCAGGAGGATTCGTATCTGTGAATACTTCAGGAAATACCATTGATGCCAATGCTATTCCCATTGAAAAGGAAAAAGCAGATAAAGCCTTTGCAGCAGCAGCCTGTATAGGATGTGGAGCTTGTGTGGCTACTTGTAAAAACGGTTCAGCCATGTTGTTTGTTTCTGCAAAAGTTTCCCAATATGCCTTATTACCTCAGGGAAGAATAGAAGCCACCCGTCGTGTATTAAATATGGTTAGAAAGATGGATGAAGAAGGATTTGGAAACTGTACCAATACAGGAGCATGTGAAGTAGAGTGTCCTAAAGGAATATCGTTGGAAAATATTGCCAGAATGAATCGGGAATTCCTGAGAGCAAGTATTGTCAATGATATAAAAGCAGAGTAAAGGAGTTAATTGTCAAATATTTTAAGTATAACAAGAAACAATTCCGGAATGTAACAATTCCGGATTGTTTTTTTATGGAGTTCCGGAATGCAAATGTTTTATATCAGGGAACAAAGGTAATATTGCACAAAATGTTACCGATTGAAATGAAGTATAGATTTTATTTTTTCACGGAAAGTTCAAATCTGTTTTATTATCAGGTTCGATTTTAACCTCAAAGCTGAGACCGATTTATATGGTATCGGAGAAAAATTTATTTATTTTCCAATAACTTTTGTAAAAGAGCGATTTGTTCATCTTTACTTTGGATAAGTTTTCCGTATATTTCCTTGTTTTCCCTGTATAGGTTTTCTATCTGTTGGAGAGGCAGGGTTATTACAGGTTCATCATTACCGCCCTGCTGTGATGATTCAAGTTCTAAATTTAATAAGCTTTCTATTTTCACCCCTAATATTTCTGCAATTTTATAAAGCCTGTCTACGGTAAGTTTCGTTTCGTTCCTTTCTAATTTTGTATAAGCTGCCTGCGAAATTTCCAGATTCATAGCCATTGCTTCCTGAGAGATTCCCTTATCTTTTCGAATAGCTTTAATTTTATTTATGATTTTCATTCTTAAAGGTTATTAAAGTTTATACAAAAGTAGTAATATTTTTAAAAAAAGTAATAATAAGTTGGGAAAAATCTTCGCACCTTTATACTATTAAAAATTACGGAGTAAATAATTATTTTTTTGAGTAACATAAATAAATAAATAAACATTAACTTTAAATTAAATCATTATGAATTTAGAAAAATTAAACTTGAAAGAACTCAGTGTTGAAGAAGCACGAAACATTGAAGGAGGAAAAAAGTGGAGCTTTAGTATAACACTTTTTGGATATTTAATTTTCGGGTATGACAGCGAAACAGGTATTTCGTCAGACCTTTGGGATTAATTAAAATTAAGAAGGGTGTCTCTAAAGGACACCCTTTTTTGTTTTTCAGAATATAATACCTAAGACTTTTTCGGGTATCAATTTCGAAAGGATTACTTTCGCTTTTTTAAAACCTCTTTAAAAAGTTACGTTTTTTGAGCCTCTTGTGGTTCTTTTTCAGCATTCCGTTTGTAGTATATACAAATCAGAGGGGAGGAGGGAAGAGATAAGTTTGGCTTCAGAAGGCGTTTTTCATTTTTCTCATAAATTTTATAAAATTCCAACAACATACAATCCACAATAGTTGTGCATGATTGGAGTTTTTTGATATGCTGCTTTTTGTGGTTTATACAACTTTTTTTAATAATGTATTACTTTTAATAATGCATTACGGGTTTAAATACTACTAAAACAATCACTAAAAACCTTGTTACAAATCCAAATCCGGGAAAAAACAGATAAAAATCAACGGAGCTTATTTGATGAATGTGATAAAAATTACTTTGCTATTTAATAAAAAGGAGTATCTTTGCTTTAAATAACAAGGGGTGCTTGTAGTAAAAAATCTTAAATAAAAAACAGGCTGAGATTATACCCAATAAAAGAATTTTTCTTTTATACACTTGCCGGATAATGCCGGTATAGGATTTTTCCATACAGTGAAGTTCCCGTTGTTTTGTTATGCACAAAAATCAAATTTAAAAAGTATTATTATGAATTTTTTATCTACGGAACTTCAAAATGAATTAAAAAAAGAAGCCTCACAAGCCGAAAAAACAGGAAGACTAACAGACAGACAATTGGAGATTATTCATTCTCAAAAATTGTTTAATATTTTTGTCCCTGAATCTTTTGGGGGATTAGAATTCGGATTGATAGAAGGATTATTATTGGAAGAGGAAATCGCAAAAATAGACGGAAGCCTGGGGTGGACGGTGACTTTGTGCAGCGGAGCCAGCGTTTTTGTAGGATATTTATCTCAGGAGGTAACACACGAAATTTTTAGCAATCCCAAAGTTTGTTTCGGAGGAAGCGGGAAAATAGGAGGAATAGCTAAAGAAACAGAAGACGGATATATAATCTCCGGAAGGTGGCGTTATGCTACAGGAATCTCCCACTGCACCATTTTTACCGCTAATTGTCAGATTGAAAAAGACGGGGAACTCCTTGTTCATGAAGACGGTTCACCTGTTTATAAATCTTTCTTTTTCATTCCGGAAGAAGTAACCATCACTGAAGATTGGAGTACCATGGGATTAATAGCCACTGCCAGTCATTCTTTCGAAGTACAAAACTTAAAAGTAGATAAAAACCGTTGTTTTATGATAGAGGGAGCTTCCCGTACCATAGATCATTTAATCTTTCAATATCCATTCACGGCTTCTGCCGTACTGACACTGGCAGTGAATCATCTGGGAATACAGGAACATTTTCTGGAATCGGCACAAACCATATTGGACAACACAAAGGAACCCAAATATCGGGAATTTCGAACCCAATTGTTGGAAAAAGCCCGGCAGGATATAATGAACAGAAGAGAATTGTTCTTTTCTCTGGCACAAGCCTCTTGGGAAGAGCTGGAACGTAATGGAGAAGTATCGGAAGAACTTATGAAAAAAATAAGCATCCTGTGTAAGGAAATCGCTAAAAAAGGAAGAGAAGCGGTATTGGATATATATCCGTATCTGGGTATTTCCGCCTCTGACCCCAAGACGGAAGTGAATCGAATCATCAGGGATATATTAACTGCCAGCCAACATAGTTATTTATTGTAGTGACAAAAATTATGCGGAAAAGTGATACACCGTGGTTTTAATACCAAACGGTTGATATTATCAATCTTTTTAAGCAAATACAGAGCTTTTTAATATGCTTTAAAAGTATTCCGGACAAAAAACAACCCCTTTTTATTCTATTCTATCTTATTTTACAGGATGGAATAATTTCTTTTTCTTTTTTTTTATAGGCTGTTATGTTTAATTTTATAAAAAACTATTAATTTTAAAATTTTTTTTAAAGATATTTGCACTTTGAATTTTTTCAATATTACAAAATGAAAATAAAGTATCATGATCTCATCCAGCAAACTTTTGATTTTCCTCAGCAGGAATTCAAAGTTGAAAATGGAAACCTGCTATTTCACGACATTCCCTTAATGGATTTGATCGAACAATTTGGCACTCCTTTTAAATTTAATTATCTTCCTAAAATTTCTCAAAACATCCAGCAAACCAAAAGATGGTTTAAAAAGGCATTTAAGGAGAACAATTATAAAAATGATTACAGATATTGCTATTGTACCAAATCCAGTCATTTTTCCTTTGTGGTGCAGGAGGCCTTAAAAAATAAGATCAGTATGGAAACTTCTTTTTCCAATGATATGGAAATTATTCAGAGACTATACGAAAAAGGAGTTGTAGATAAAGATATTGAAGTAGTATGCAACGGATTTAAGACGGATGAATACCTCAAAATTATTTCAGAAATGATTAACGGAGGCTTTTCCAACATTCTTCCTGTGCTGGATAATTTCCGGGAATTAGATCGTCTCTCCGACAGCATCAATACCAACTTTGCTGTTGGAATAAGAATTGCCTCCGAAGAGGAACCTAAATTTGAGTTCTATACGTCCCGATTAGGGATCGGATATAGAGACATCGTTCCTTTTTATGCGCAAAAGATTCAAAACCACCCCTTTGCCAGATTGAAAATGCTGCACTTTTTCATCAATACGGGGATTAAGGATACTTCTTATTACTGGAACGAGCTGTACAAATGTTTACGGGTATATGCCCGTTTGAAAAAGATCGCGCCGGAAGTAGATTCTCTTAACATCGGAGGAGGATTTCCCATTAAAACTTCTTTAAATTTCGATTACGATTATTACTATATGATCAATGAAATCACCTACCAGATAAAAAAATTCTGTGAGGAAGAAGGAGTGGAAGAACCTACCATTTACACCGAATTCGGCTCTTACACCGTTGGAGAAAGCGGCGGAGTGGTCTATAAAATACTCAATCAGAAAAGACAAAATGACCGGGAAAAATGGAACATGATCAACAGTTCTTTCATGACTACCTTACCCGATTCATGGGCTATCTCCCGCCGATTCATCATGCTCCCTGTCAACCGTTGGGAAGATTCCTACGAACGGGTTTTCCTCGGAGGACTTACCTGCGACAGCGATGATTATTATAACTCGGAACAGCACGTAAATGCCATCTATCTTCCTATTTACAGTGAAGAAAAACCTTTATATATAGGTTTCTTTAATACAGGAGCTTATCAGGATTCCATTAGCGGATTCGGAGGGGTTCACCATTGCCTCATACCTCAACCCAAGCATATTTTGATCAATAAAAATAAAGAAGGTGAGTTTTCCTATGAGGTTTTTAGAGAAGAGCAAACTCATAAACAGTTACTGGATCTTTTAGGATATTAAAATCAACTTTATAATAATTTGAAAGAAATACTGTTTATTGTAGTAAAAGGAATTTTACACTTTACAAATTATAATTTAAAGATTATCCGTACCGGTAATGCAAAAGATAATTCTTATCATATTCATCAGTTTATGTTCCTTCTCTTATTCTTATGCTCAGATGGGAGAGGAAATATATACTTTTATGAATATGACAACTTCTGCACGCCAGTCTGCATTGGGGGGAAATGCAAACTCTTCGTGGGATAACGATCCGAATATGGCTATGTTTAATCCCGCTATGATGAATGAAAAAATGCATAATCAAATAGGACTAAACTATGTCTCTTATCTGGCAAATGTAAAATCGGGAAGCCTTTCCTTTGTTCATAACCCGGATGAAAGCAACCATTTTTTTTCTCTGCACGGAAGATATATTGATTATGGAGATTTCACGGCTGCTGATGAATCCGGCACAGTTACCGGAAGTTTCACGGCTGCGGACGCTGCCGTAACATTAGGATATGCTTACAGGATTTCGGAATTTTTCACCGTAGGAGGAAATCTCTCTTATATTACGAGCAAAATAGAAAGTTATTCTTCCTCCGCTTTGCTTGCCGATATAGGAGTAGTCTTTCACGATATTGATTATTATACTACCGTTTCCGCTGTGGTAAGGAATTTCGGAAAGCAGCTGACTTATTACAATGATAGAAGGGAAAAATTACCCGTACAGGCAAATCTGGGAATTTCTCAAAAATTTGAAAGAGTTCCCGTAGAACTAACCCTTACTTTGCACGATCTGCAAAAATTCGACATATCTTCTCCCACCAACAAAAATGGAGAAAAGATCAGATTGGGGAGAAAATTGATAGATCATGTATCCATGGGAGCTGAAATTTTCCCTGAATCCGGATTTAATCTGCGTGTCGGATACAATTTTAAAAGAGGAAACGAATTGTCTATTGTTGATCAAAGATCATTTGCCGGATTAACTCTTGGATTCGGACTTAAAATTTACTATTTTCGTTTAGATTATGCCTGGGGACGGTATAATGCAGCAGGAAATACTCATACATTCGGTTTACGTATAGACTTGGAAAATTTATTTGCTCCCCGATATGACTGGTAAAAAAATGAAAAAAAATAGTACAAATCCAATAATAGCAATTGACGGTCATTCCTCTACAGGAAAAAGTTCCTATGCAAAGATGCTGGCAAAAGAATTGAACTGGAAACATATTGATACCGGAGCCATGTACAGAGCCGTAACCCTTTATGGAATTCAAAATTTTCCCGAAGGAAAATATATTGATAATCAGGCTCTTGTTTCTCACCTGTCCGATATTCATATTGATTTCATTTACAACCCTGAAACTCAGAATAATGACACCCTTATGAATGGGGAAAACGTGGAATCGGAAATCCGGGGTTTTAAGGTTTCGGAATTAGTTTCTTTAGTTGCCAAAATTCCTGAGGTGCGGAATTTTCTGGTAAAACAACAAAGGGAAATCGGAAAAAAAGGAGGTGTGGTCATGGACGGAAGGGATATAGGAACTGTTGTATTTCCTTGTGCCGACCTGAAATTATTTATCACCGCCAGTATTGATGAAAGAGCTAAAAGAAGGTTTTTAGATTTTCAACAACAAAATAAAACCATCTCGCTGGAAGAAATTAAAGAAAATCTTAAACAAAGGGATTATATAGACCAAAATCGGGAAGTATCTCCGCTAACTCAGTCTCCAGATGCCATCCTTATAGATAATTCTCACCTGAATAAACAAGAAACATATCAAAAAATTTTAGCTATAACAAAAGAGAAATTCGGGAATATCCTCCCCTGAAACAAGATTACTTTTCACGTAATTCTTTTTCAAAATTAATTTGAAATTTTTTGGTTTATTTGATTGATAATCAAATTAATATATGAGTTTTCAGCTAATCAGTAACTTTTTATAATATTACGGGATTTAATAATAATTATAGTAAGCAGCACAAGCTCCCTCAGAAGATACCATGGGTGCGCCTAACGGGTTATCGGGTTTACAGGTTTTTCCAAATTCAGGGCAATGAAAAGGCTTTTTATTACCCCGTAAAATTTCTCCTGCAATACAGTTTTTGTTTGTTGAGGAACTATGAGTTTCGATGGAAAACTTTTTAGAAGCATCATAATCTTGATATTTTTTTCGTATTACCAATCCGCTGTCTGCAATTTTACCTATTCCCCGCCATTCCTGTTCTCCTATTTCAAAAATTTCATTCATTATTTTTTGGGCGGGCAGGTTTCCTTCTTCCTTTACCCATCTTTCATAACAGTTTTCCACTTTATATTTGCCTTGTTCTAACTGGATTACCGCATGATAGATGGCTTTTAGCAGATCAGCCGGTTCAAATCCGGAAATAACAACAGGAACTCTATATTTTTCGGCAATAGGATGATATTCTTTGAATCCCGTGATAGTGCAGACATGTCCGGCGCCTAAAAAGGCATGAATACGACAGAATTTATCGTCTAAAATAGCTTCCATTGCCGGAATAACCAAAACGTGGGAGGTTAAAAGAGAAAAATTGGTTATTCCCAGTTTTTGTGCATGTACAATAGCCAGAGCATTGCCGGGAGCTGTTGTTTCAAACCCTACGGCAAAGAAGACAACTTGTTTTTCCGGATTTTCCATTGCAATATTTACCGCTTCCAGAGGAGAATACAGTATTCGCAGATTTCCCCCTTCCGCTTTAGCTTGCAAAAGGCTTTTTTTACTTCCCGGAACCCGTACCATATCCCCAAAAGAGCACAAAATAACGCCTTGTTCCATCAAAGCTACAGCTTTATCTATTAACGATATGGGAGTAACACAAACCGGACAGCCGGGACCATGAACCATGGTTATCTTTTTGGGCAAAAGATCCAATAAACCGTTTTTTACTAAAGAATGAGTTTGTCCTCCACAGATTTCCATAATTTCCCAATCTCGGGTTACGGTTTTTTTTATGGCTGAAATATAATACTTTACTATTTCGGGATTTCTGTATTCTGTCAGGAATTTCATTTTGAATTTTCTTCGGTAAAAATTGAAAAACAAATAATAATACGCATACAATAAGTTGTGTTATAATTACTTATAATTACACCTTTATAATATAGTATATCTGAGTATTCATCAATTTGTTGCAATATAGTACATTATTACTAAAAAAACATTTATTCCTCAGTTTTTATCAGTTCGACCGTGAATTGCAGAGTTGAATTAGGCTGAACTACAGGAGGAGCGCCCGCTTCCCCGTAAGCCAGGTGAGGAGGGATGAATATCTTCCATCGGGAACCTGAAGGCATACGTAGTAATGCTTCCTGCCAGCCCGGAATCATATCCATAAGTTTAAACTGTCGGGGACCGTCATCTTTGGTAGAATCGAATATACGGTTGTTGAGTAATGCTCCTTCATATATGATGGTTACCGTATCGTGAATAGCAGGTATTTTTCCTGTTCCGTCGATTAGAATTTCATATTGTAACCCGCTGGGAAGAGAAACCACTTCTTTTCTCCGTGCATTTTCTTCAAGGAATTTTTGTCCTTCTTCTTTATTTTTTACTTTGATTTCTTCCCGCAAAAGGGTCACATAGTTGTTAAAAATATCGATAGCTTTTTTTTGGGAAATTTTCGGATAGGAATTTTGAAAAACCGATTTTACTCCCTCGGTGAAATCAGCATAATTCACTTCCTCAAAACCAATGTCTTTAAGGCTCAAAGCCATAATTACCCCTGCCGAATAGGAAATTTTATCCTCTTCATCTGTTTTTTCGATTCCCAAAAGCAATTCTGAAATATCCATTTATTGAGATGTTTTTGTGTTTAAATTTAAATAATAATTCAATTGTCCGAAAGAAATATTCTCATCGTTAGGAGAAATTTTTTCGTGGAAATAAAGTTTATATTCCGGTTTTAAAATCCGAATTGCACAATCTATCAAAACAGAATTCTGCCAAACACCTCCGCTGAACGCAATGGAACGTACCTGCAATTTTTTTGCAATTTTTTCAATACTCTTGATCAGGGTATAATGAAAGTTCATAGCAATGATTTCCGTAGGCTGAAGACGGATTTCTTCCCTGATTTTTTTTAATAGTTTTTGTGTCGGAATTTTTTGAATACCATTTTCGTTTTCAAGATAGTCCACAAGTTCAAAAGGCTCGGCTTCATAAGTTTTTACCGCTAATTTCTCTACATATAGGGAAGCTTCCCCCTCGAAGTATACCGGTTGATGAAAGCCTAAAATAAAACTTACGGCATCGAACAGCCTCCCCATAGATGAAGTTTTTACTGTTCCCTGCTCAATCATTCGGGTATAAATTTTCCATTCATTCTCATTGAAGAAAGGCTTGAAATATTCATCGTTTTCACTGATGGACAAAGCGGAGATCTTAGGCGTTCGGGACATCGTATCTCCTAAGATCCAGGAAAATTCTTCCAGTTGTGCCACATGGCGGAAAGATTTATTTTCATAGAGAAAAAATTCACCTCCCCAAATTTCCTTTTCCGAAGCAAAACCCATGCCATCCCATATTACCCCTAAAACAGGCTCGGAACTTTCCCAAAGACGATGTTCTCCCAGAATGGCGGAAAAATGCGCCTCGTGGTGCTGAACTTCATACTTTTCAATTTCCGGATTTTCCTTCGTCAACTGCTGGATAATAGTGGAATTTTCATAGAGAGGATGCTTGTCTGAAACGATAATTTCCGGTGTAAAAGAAAAAATTTTCTGATATGACCGAATTGTTTTTTCAAAGCGGAGACAGGTGTCGTAGTGGGCTATATCACCGATGTATTCGCTGAGATAACAGTGGTTGTTTGGTACAGCGGTAAAAGTATTTTTTAGATCGGCGCCCAGACATAAGATTTTTTTTCCTTCCGAATTTTTTTTCTCTAATTCGTCCACAAAAAACATATTGGGCGCATATCCTCTCGCCCTTCTCAGGATGATTTTCTGATGGTGTTTTTCGCTGAATTTAATTATGCTGTCGTCTTGCGGGTGAACGATCTCCAGCGTGTGATGGATAAAAAAGTCCGCGATGGATTTTAAATTTCCGACGGCTTCCTTTTCCGTGGAGCAAACCGGAGAGCCGTGTATATTGGCACTTGTAGCAATCAAGGGCTGAGTAAAAGTATACGCAATGAGTTTCAACATTCCGGTATAAGGAAACATCGCCCCGATGGTTTCCATGCCGGGAGAAATTTCTGCTATGGCCAGATCTTTAGGATCTCTGATCTTAATAATATTGATAGGCGCTTCGGGCGATAGAAATTCCTTAACATGAAAATCTTCCACCCGGAGATATTCTCCCATTTTTTCCAAGGTAGGAAACATAACGGCAAACGGTTTGGTCGGACGTTTTTTTCTTTCTCTGAGCTTTCTGACGGTTTCCGCATTCGTAGCATCGCAAAGAAGCAGATAGCCCGATGTGTTTTTTACAGCAGCGATTTCCCCTTGTTTTAATTTTTCCGACAGCAGGGTGAAAATTTCCCGATGGTCTTCCGACAAAATATTTCCGTCTGCATCCGTCAGTCGGGTTTTAACTCCACAATCGGGGCAGGTGTGGGTCTGTGAATGAAACCGAATATTTTGAGGCGTTTGATACTCGTGCAGACAATTCGGACACATCTCAAATTGACCAATGCTTGTATTTTTGCGTTCAAAAGGGAATTTTTGGGTTATGGCATATCGGGGGCCACAGCGGGTACATCCGGTGAAAGGGTAAAAATACCGGCGGTTGTTCGGATCCGACATTTCTTTTTCACAGTCGGGGCAGATAGAAAAATCGGGGGTAAGGGGAAGGTCTATGGAAGTATTTTCCGGCGTAGGCTTGATAAAAAAAGTTTCAAAGATTTCTTCAGAATTGATTTTGGTAACGGTTAAAGATACGATTTCCGCACTTCCGGGTTTTAGCAGATTGATCAGACGCGTGAATTCTTCAACCTGTTCGTCTTCTTTCGCCTGAATAATGATAACTACGCCTTTTCCATCATTGAAAACAAAGCCTTTCAGTCCTGAATTTACGGCTAAATTAAAGATAAAGGGACGAAATCCTACGCCTTGTACCCGCCCGAAGACGGTTATCTGATAGGTTTGAAGAGGGATGATATTCAACGTATTTCAGTTCATAATAAAAAAAATTACTAAAATCCGTCTCCGTCCAGCAGATTTCCAAATTTCCCCAGAATACTGCCTTCTTCCTTACGGTTTATGGTTGCGTATCTTAGTATTCTTCCGGCAAGCCGGCTGATTGGTAATGTTTGGATCCATACTCTGCCGGGCCCGGTTAAGGTTGCAAAGAATATACCTTCTCCTCCGAAAATCGTGTTTTTAATACCTCCTACAAATTGAATGTCATAGGTTGTATTTCCGGTAAATCCTACAATACACCCGGTATCGATTTTCAGGGTTTCTCCTTCTCGTAATTCACGTTCTGTTACATGTCCTCCGGCATGCATGAAAGCCATACCGTCGCCTTCTATTTTCTCCATAATGAACCCTTCTCCTCCAAAAAGTCCGGTTCCCAAGCGTTTTTGAAATTCTATGCCAATACTTACTCCTCTGGCGGCACAAAGAAAAGCATCTTTCTGGCAAATAATCTTTCCGCCTATTCGGTATAGATCCAGCGGAATGATTTTTCCGGGATACGGCGATGCAAAAGAAACATGTTTTTTCCCCTGCCCTGTGTTTGTAAAGGCGGTCATAAACAGATTTTCACCTACCAGCAAACGTTTACCCGCGTTCATTAATTTGCCCAGCAAACCGTTGGAAGAATTGCTTCCGTCTCCGAAAAGTGTCTGCATCTGAATATCGCTTTCCATCATCATAAAAGCTCCGGGTTCGGCAATTACCGTTTCTTGCGGGTCTAATTCGATTTCCACATACTGCATTTCTTCTCCTTCAATTCGGTAGTCTATTTCATGATTATTCATGGTGATGTATTTTTTTTGTTTAGTATTAAAATGGTATGTTCTCTACTATAATTTTATACGAAATTAATTTTCCGAGTATTAATTTTTTTCACTAAATCCAAAACTTTCTCCGTCACGAGAGGAATGGCTTCTTTTACTTTAGGAGACAACTCCAGTTCCATAGGGGTCATTTTCTCAATAGTAATGGTGAAAAGATAAATTTCAGGCATTTTATCCATCATGGTCAGAATTTCCACCATATCTTTCAGCCCAAAGTTATGTCCGCTGAGAGAGAGGGGGAAATCTTTGGAAAATTTAGGTTTCAGAAGGCTGATGGTTCCCGTTTCTTTTCCGTCCATTGTGGCATCTACCAGAATTACGGTTTTATGGCTTTCGATATAGGGAATCAGAGTAAATCCGCCGGTTCCGCCATCGATAAAACTGATATTTTCGGGAAACAGGGAAACATCTAAATTGCGAATGAAATGTACGCCTACTCCTTCGTCTCCCATCAGATAGTTACCGATTCCGAGAATAAGAATAGTGTTGCCTGTTGAATAAAAACTATCTGTGTGATAGGTAAATATTTGTTTTTTGTCGGGCTTCAATTATTGTTTTTAAATTATTATTATCATAACGTTACTACCTTTCGAAAAAGTATATCGTATTTAAGATAAAATAGTATTTAGGGTAAAACTCCTTATTCTTCTTCGGATTGTTCGATTTCAAAAATTTCTTCTGCCAACTCTCCTTCAATCCTTTCTGCCCGTACGAATTTATAACCGCTTACCATGGCGGAAGTTTCTCCGCGTCCTTCCAGCCAGTCGTGGAAGAAAACCAGATATACGTGAATGACAATGAATAGTATGAAAAACCACATGGTTACATGATGCACCATTCTTATTTTAAGTTCATCTCCACCGAAAAGTACGTTGACCCACTCGAACATTTTAGGAAAAAACCAGGATGAGGTAGGGGCATACATGGCAAAGCCGGTGCCGATCATAACCAAAGCCAGAAAAAACATGATAAGATAAGAAAAAGCGGCTACACTGTTGTGTCCCACGCTGATGTTTTTGAAGTCGTATTCTTTTTCGTTCTGTAAAAAAATATCGTACTTTACCACGTGCCACATCTTATTGAATCCTTTTTTATCTAAAGGGAAAAATACTTTCCAGTTTTCGAATTTATTTCCTGCAAAAGCCCAATAGATCCTCCAAATCATTACGGCTATCATTGCATAGGCACAAATAAAATGAATCATTCGGACGTACCCCAGAAGGAATATATCGGAAGCCTCTCCCCTGATTAAAATAGCAGGAGGATAAGCGATGATAAAACCTGTAACAATTAAAAAGAAAATAGACCAGGCATTGATCCAGTGGAAAAAACGTACCGGCAACTGCCATATGTAGGCTCGTTTATAATTTTTGGTTGATAGAGCTGGCATAATAATTTTTTTTAATTATACGGAACAAACGGATAAATCGTGAATTTCTCTGATAATGTCTCCGTTTTCATCATACAAGTGAACGGCACAAGCAATGCACGGGTCAAAAGAGTGGATCGTCCGGATGATTTCCAGAGGTAATTTCGGATCTGCCACCGGAGTATTGATCAGTGCGCTTTCATAAGGAGACCGTTGTCCTTTTGGGTCTCTTGGAGAAGCATTCCAAGTGGAAGGAACTATTTGCTGATAATTTTCCGTCTTTCCGTCTTTAATTACAATCCAATGACTCAGTCCTCCTCTCGGCGCTTCTACCAGTCCGACTCCTTTGGATTCGGGATCCCAAGTGGAGGTTTCCCATTTTTCCATATTAGCCATTCTGTCGTCGCCGTTTTTAATGTTGGAAATCAGTTTATCATAGAATTCCATGTTCCAGTCGGCTACCAACTGGCTTTCCAGAGCTCTTGCGGCGGTTCTTCCCAGAGTGGAAAACAAAGCCTCAGCAGGAATTTCCAGTTTGGAAAGAGTAGAATCTATAATTTCTTTATATTCCGGTCTTCCGGAAGCATATCCGACCAGCATACGAGCGAGCGGACCTACTTCCATAGGCAGTCCTTTCCATCTTGGGGTTTTGATAAAGCTGTATTTTTGGGTAACGTCCAATTGTTCGTAAGGAGGTTTAGGTCCTGAATAATTGATCTTGGTTTCTCCGCTCCAAGGTTGTTTTCCTTTATTTCCGTCTCCTGAATAATCATACCAGGAGTTATTTATATATTCTTCTATGGTTTTTAAGTCCTGAAGTTCCGGATTATGAACTTTGGATAAATCTTTATTAAGGATCACTCCTGAAGGGAATTTAAAGGTGCTCATATCCGTATTGGCATATCCTGCCATAGGGAAATCGCCGAAAGCCATAAAGTTATGGAATCCGCCTATAGCTCCCCAATCTTTATAAAAACTCGCAACTGCCAGTACATCGGGAATGTATACTTGTTCTACGAATTCTTTTCCCTGATCCAGCAGTTTTTTGACTAAGGCTAATCGTTCGGCATTTAATCCGCTGGCATCGTCAACATTGATAGCGCAAGCCATTCCTCCTACCAAAAAATTAGGATGCGGATTCTTTCCTCCGAAAATGGCATGAATTTTCACTATTTCTTTTTGCCATTCCAAGGCTTCCAGATAGTGGGCGGTAGCCATCAGGTTGGCTTCCGGAGGAAGTTTCATGGCAGGGTGTCCCCAGTAACCGTTGGCAAAAATTCCCAACTGACCGCTACCTACGAATTTTTTCAGTCTTTTTTGCAAGTCGGAGAAATATCCCGGAGAACTTTTAGGCCAATTGGAAATGGATTGTGCCAACTGGGAAGTTTTTACGGGATCGGCGTTTAGTCCGTTTACCACATCCACCCAATCGAAAGCGTGAAGGTGGTAGAAGTGTACTACGTGGTCGTGCAGATATAAGGCTCCCAACATAATATTCCGCACCATTTCCGCATTGGGAGGGATGGCGATATTAAGGGCGTCTTCTACGGCGCGGACGGAAGCAATGGCGTGTGTAGTGGTACAGACACCACAGGTTCTTTGTACAAAAGCCCAAACGTCTTTGGGATTTCTTCCCTTGACAATATTTTCCAAGCCTCTTACCATGGTAGCCGATAAAAAGGCATCTTTTATAGTTCCGTCAGTGATTTCTACTTCAGCTCGTAAGTGTCCTTCAATTCTTGTGATTGGATCGACAACTATTCTTTCAGCCATTTTTTACTATTTTTTAGAGTTAGTCTTCTTTAATTTGTTTTTCATTTTCCATTCCTTTTTCTATTCTTCGGGTCAGGTCTTTTCTTTTTGAGATGTTGGAAGCAAGGGCATGAATACCTACTCCTGCTGCTACGGCTCCTAGAGCGACCATTCCTATTTTATCCGCATTGGCTTCTATGTCTCCTCCAATGGTTAGATCTCTTGAATAAAAACTGTCTGTGGCATCCCAGAAATTATTGGCGCTGCAACCGATACAACCGTGTCCGGACTGGATGGGATAGCTTACGCCTCCGTTCCATCTCATGTTACCGCAGGCGTTATAGGTGCTGGGTCCTTTACATCCTACTTTATACAGGCAGTATCCTTTTTTGGCATTTTCATCGTCAAAACTTTCGGCAAATAAACCGGCATCAAAATAAGGTCTTCTGTAGCAACTGTCGTGCACTCTTTTTGAATAGAAAGCTTTGGGTCTTCCAAATCTGTCCAGTTCCGGAAGTTTTCCGAAGGCTATCAGATGTACGATAACTCCTGCCATGACCTCTCCGATAGGAGGACAGCCGGGAACGTTGATAATGGGTTTATCCGTAATGATTTTTTCAATGGGAACGGCCCCGGTAGGATTGGGTTTGGCTGCTTGTACACAGCCGGAAGTGGCACAGGTTCCCCAAGCAATAATGGCTTTGGCTCCTGCCGCGGATTCTTTTAATATGTCAATGGCGCTTTTTCCTGCTATACAGCAATAATTTCCATCGTCGCCCAGTGGCACGGAACCTTCTACACAGAGGATGTAATTTCCTTTGTATTTTTCCATGGTGGCATGTTTTGCGGCTTCGGCCTGGTGTCCGGAAGCTGCCATCAGGGTCAGAGTATAATCCAGAGAGATCTTGTCCAGTATGATATCGGCTACAATAGGGTGATCCGAACGTATAAAGGATTCACTGCAACAAGTACATTCCTGAAAGTGCTCCCAGATCACCGGAAGTCTCGGAGTGGTTTCCAAAGCTTTTACAATCTGTCCCAGAGCGGTACTTTGTACTCCCATGTAGGCTCCTATGAAAGCGACAAACTTTAAGAAATCCCTTCTGGAATATCCTTGTTGTGCAATATTTTCATAGTAAGTAGAGGCAGGTTTATTGGTATCGTTTTTTGTCATGACAAAAATATTTTTGGAAAATTACGGATATTATTAATTCCGAACCAAATATAGAAAATATTTTAGATTTTCCAAGAATATTACAGAAATAAAAACAAAAATCCTGTGTATTAAAGGTATAAAGTTAGTTGATGGTAAAAGGCATCTTCTTGCTTTTTTGATTTTTATCGGAGAACTGAGATTATTGTTTTTGTAGAACTCCTGAGTTTTATAGTAAAAATCAGGGATGACTGTGACGGGGATCGCAGCACGGAAGGGGGAAGAGAAAGTTAGTCTTTCAGTCTTTCAAACAAGGTGTTTTTATAATTTCTGCTTATGGGAAGAGATATGTTGTCATTGATGTAAACAATGTTTCCTTCGATGTAACTGATATGTTCCATATTGATTAAAAAAGAACGGTGTATGCGGCAGAAGATATTATATTCGTCCAGTTTTTTCTCAAAATCTTTCATTTGTGCCAATACCATGAATGATTGTTTTTTTGTGCATACCTTCACGTATTCCCAGGCTGCTTCTATGTATAATACGTCGGAGGTTTGAACTTTTATGAGTTTTTTATCTACTTTAAGCCAAAGAAGTTTGTTGTTCTTCTGCTTTTTTTGATTTCTTTTCAATTCAATAACTTCTGAAGCAAAATTAACCGCTTCTACAAACCGGTTGTACCGAAAGGGTTTTAACAGGTAATCGATCACTTTTAAAGGGTAACATTTCAGGGCATAATCCTGAGAGGCGGTGGTTATGATCACTTCGGCATATAAAGGAACCATTCGCAGAAAGCTGATGCCGTCCATTTCCGGCATGCATATATCCAGAAATATGAGATCGGCAGCGATGTTTTCTTTTGTTGCGATGTAATCTGTGGGGTTATCAAATGAGGCGACAAGTTCCAAAGTGTCCATTTTTTCGATGTAGCTGCTTAGCAGTTTGGATGCCATTGGCTCGTCTTCTATAATTATACATTTGATTTTGGTTCCCATAAATATGATTTTATATTGTTATAGAGCAGTTGAGTTAGGGTATCAAAGATAAGAAAATATAATTATTTAACCAAAAACAATAAAAATAAGAGGGGTGTGCGTAAAAAAATAATGAAAATAACGAAAAATTTCTCGAATATATATGAGTTATGACGGTAAAAACATGTTTTTACTACATTTCGTTATGAATTATTCAAACCGGATAATTAACGTAACCTGAAATACATTTTGTTTTGAGTTGATATTTAATGAATATTTTTCAGGATACTGGAGTTCCAGTCTTTTTTTTACATTGTTGAGTCCGATTCCTCCCTGAATCAGTGTTTTTTCGTTCGGGTTTGATGAGTATACAGAATTTTCGATAAAAAAAAGGATGTTGTTCTTATTTACATCAATGGATATGTTGATGTAGGCGTCTTTGTTGTGTAGGATACCACTGTATTTGTATGCATTTTCGACAAAAGGAAGCAGGAGCATTGGAGCAATAGCCACATTATCAAAACAGTTTTCGAATTTAAAATTTATATTTTGATTGTATTTTCCCCGAAGGGAATTAAAATTCATATATGCCTTGAGGTAATTGATTTCTTTGATCACAGGAATTTTATCTACGTCACAGTCGTATAGGACATACCTTAGCATTTCCGATAAATGCATGATCTTTTCAGGAGTTTTTTCATTTTTTAAATAACTTAACGTATAGATCGTATTTAATGAGTTAAATAAAAAGTGAGGATTTATTTTTGATTTTAATAAATCCAGTTGGGAAATAGCCTGCTGTTCTTTTAGTTTATTTATAATGGACAGGTTTTTGTAATATTCTTGTTGCAGGATGAATAATTCGCTGGCAAAAAACGCACATAAATTAAAAAATACGAATATGGTCAGGGAAAAAGGAGTATACCAGTCTTTACCTCCTTTAATGAATAAATGTCTTGCTTCGGTGATATTTTCAATCAGGAGGTCTGAAATTATCATCAGAAATAACAAACCGATGGTCTTCAACCGGTAGTTGAAAGTTTTACTCTTTTTTTTCCAGTACAGGTTGCAATTAAAAATAGTATATTGAGAAAGAACAACCATGGAAGCATTCCATATGGCAAATCCATGAGACAGCCGTATTTCTCCCAAATATAAGAATATCCAGATAACTCCCCATATCCCCAGCTTTAATCCTGATTTTTTCAAAGGTGAATGCATCAATTGGTTGCTTGGCATTAAACTCATATGGAAACGTTAAATCCATGGTGTAAAGTATAAAGTAACTCCATTAAAAATTAACAACCGTTCCTATTGAACCGAAAAAACGTACATCGTACAGTTTATCGGATAGGATACGAGGGTTAAGTTGCTCGGAATAATTTAATTTTCCGACAAATCCTACCGATTTGTTAAGCATCCAGGTTAATCCGGTTGTTGCGAGCAATTCTCTCATTCCCGACGGACTTTCGGAAACATATCCCTGTTTTTCCCAACTAGCTCTAAGCAGATATTCAAAAGAAAGTTGTTCGTTTATTTTTTTATTTCCTTTCACTCCGAATTCCACATACAGGTTTTTTTCCATGCTGCCGTCGATCATATAACATATACGTACGGAGGGAGTCAGGTATGAATAAAATGTTTTTGATATTCCTATCTGCATTTCCTTATCGCTTTCCCAGCCTAAATAAGGATAAGTGTATATGCCGAGAGTAGCGTCCAGATCGACAAATTTGACAGGAAGCAGGAGGAAAGTGAAAAGATGATCGGTTTCTGTAAATTCACTGCTTTTAAAATGTCCCAGCCCATTGTCATCGCTTTGCAGGTTATAGTTTGTCCACAACAGATAAGTAAACCATTTTGACCGTACATTCAAATAAGGTTGAAGCACAAAACCCTTGTTGCACGTCATCCCGCGAAGATTATAGGCAGTAGCGGCGTCTATACCTGCGGTGAATGAAACACCGGGAGTTTTTTGTTCCGGAACATCAGCATCTGTCTGAGCCTGTATGTAAACACATAAACAGGTAAACAATAAGTTCTGTAAAAATAGTTTAGTTCTAGTCATAGGTAATAGTTATTTTAAGGTTATTTGTAATTAAAAGGCTTGAAAAATAATGACCGTTTATTGTTGGTATTTAGTCATTAATTTCCCGATTTGTTCGATAGACCATGCTAATTTTCCGATCTGATCTTTAGGCATAGGAACCTGATAACGTACCGGAGGAAGCACAAGGAAACACATTCCGCCTCCCATAGGTGTTACATTGAGTTGTAAAGAATGGCTTTTCATAGATATATTCATATCCAACAAGTCTATTTGGGCAAGTATTTTCAATAATTTTCCGTGGAGATTTAATTGTTGGATTATTTCCCTGGCAACAGGCGAATGGCTTTTTGTATAAAAAAGGCTGTCGTTTCTCCGGCATCGAAGTTTGATCGTCCATTCTTCATCTTGGTCAACCGGCCAGGCAGCAGATAATTGCAGATCGTATAGACCGCCCATAAATTTATTTTTTCTGACCAGTATCAGCTTTATATTTTTGAGATTATGAGGGATTTTTGTGAACCCCTTTGCACCATAATATCCCCAATATGGTGCAAAGTAGGAGTACACAATATTCATACAAATATCTTGTTGTTTTTTTCTTAAAAAACCGAATTCAATCATAAGATCTGTTCTTTAGGATTTTATACGGCAGGAAATCTTGAAAGATTACCGGTAATACCATCATCTATAGGCTCTGTTATTTCTTCGTCTTCGTATGTCCATTCTTTTTTAATTTCTTCCAATGACATAGGCTTGAACAAAGGTTCTTTAACGACGAATTTGAGCCAGATAAAAGCAAAGATTACGGTTACTCCTACAAGAACTCCCGTAATGGTATAAATAGCCGGAGCCATGGAAGGCTCGGGGGCGATGTTGAAGATACAATACAGCATTCCCGCGGAACCTGCAATTTGCGGTAGCGGATACAACGGAGTGCGATAAGGACGTTTTGCTTCCGGATAGCGGATTCTTAGGATAATTACATTAATATGGGCAATAATATAACACACCAGCCAGGAACAACAGGCAGCCATGATATATACCACAATATTGCCTGCACTTCCGATTCCTCCGGTATAGAACAAGGTGATTAAGGCAAACACAAAAATAATTCCTAAAAAAGGAGTTTTGAAACGTTTGTGTATTGCTCCGAAAAAGCGGGGAAGTTCTCCGTTTATTCCCATTCCGTACAGCATTCTCGGAACCACCCCGATTACGGTATTTAGTGTGCTTGCACTGGCGAAAATAGATACGATAGCTATAATTATAGCTCCGTATTTTCCTAAAATAGCCTGTGCAACCAGAATATGAGGAGCGTTTGAGATTGCGAGCTCTTCTTTTGAAACGTATTTCAACGAAGCAAATCCATATAACAAATTGACTATGAAAATGATTATAAGTCCAACGGTCATTGCCTTGGGAATGTTTTTGTCGGGGTTAATGGTTTCTTGAGCCAAAGGGGCAACAAATTCGATTCCCATGTATAACCATATAGCCAGAGCAGTAAGACCTAAGACTTTCCATCCTAACGGATTAAAAGACGTTTCCGGCAGAGCGGGAGGAGTTTTTCCCATTTCAAATAATCCGATTAATCCTAAACATACCAAAGCAGTTACCATTATTATGGTGAAAACAATTTGAGATTTGGCAAAAATGTCTACCCCAATGATGTTTAACAAAGTAAGGATAAAAAGAATGCCTACTCCCCATATCATGGGATGAATTGAAGGAGCAAAATTTTCCGAAATGATAGAACCTGCAATGGATAATTCTGCGGGGCCTGCCAGTATGTTGGGAATCAAAAAGCCGCTGATTGTCGCCACTACCGCCGGCAAGGCTCCCATCGCCACTCGTGTGTATGAGCGTATCCCTCCGGCAGCCGGAATCATACAAGCCAGTTCGGAATAGGTTTGTGCAGAAAAATGTTGAAGTATCCATGCACAGACCATAGCGATAACAAATCCTGCACCGGCAATTCCCATACCTTGACCCAAATTTACCAAAGTTCCCGATGCTACTACTAATCCTATTCCGACCGCTAAGCACGACCAAAATTCTAATTTTCTTTCCAAGTGTTCCATGATCGTTATTTTTTAATGATTTCTTTGATAGTTTCAACCAGTATATCACAAGCCTTGAAAAGTAGTTCACGTGTAATGGTGAGAGGAGGCATCAGCCGGAAAACATTTCCGTATCGTCCGCATGGAAGCATGATAATCCCTTTGTTTAACATCTTTATTGTAATTTCTCCTATGATGTCTTTGCTTAAAGGTTTGCGTGTGAATGGATCTTCTACCAGTTCAATACCTATCATCAGTCCTCTTCCCCGAACTTCTCCTATATTAGGTATAGTTTCCTTGGCTTTTTGCAGTCTTTCGATAGTTTCTTTGCCCAATTCGGCTACCCTGTTGAGCAATGCATTGTCCTCTTCCGTAAGGATATCTATGTTGGTCATACACACAGCTGCGGATATTCCGTTTGCGGCGAAAGTGTTGGGCATGCTTCCTTCGGATATTTTCAGAGCAAGGTCTTTTCTCACGGTACATCCTGCCATCGGTAAGTCACCACCTAAACCTTTTCCCCAGGTAATGATGTCGGGTGTGACATTTGTATATTCCACCACCCACATCTTTCCCGATCTTCCGGCTCCGGCTTGTACTTCATCGGCAATGAACAAAGCTCCGTTTTTTTCACAAGCGGCTTTTACTTTTTCTATGAAACTTGCAGATAGAGGAATATATCCGCCTTCTCCCTGTATGGATTCGAGTATTACAGCCGCTACGTCATCGGCTCCTGTATAAGGAGTATTTAAGAGATAGTCCAGATAATCCGCACAGAAGTCTTCACATTCTTCTTTGGTTTTCGTTCCAAAAGGAAATCTATAGAAATACGGGAAAGGAACATGGATCACATCCGGTATATGGGTATTTCCCTTATGGTAATTTTCTCCTGTAGTTAAACTGCCTGAAGCAGTCCATACTCCGTGGTATGCTCCGTGGAAAGCAATGATCTGTTGACGTCCGGTTACTTTTTTTGCCACTTTTATTGCGGTTTCCACCGCTCCGCTTCCTCCCTGAGAGAAGAAAGTAACGCAATTATTTTTAAGTCCGTTAGGCATAATGGAAGCTATTTTCTCCGCCAGTCTTGTGCGAAGTTCACTTCCTCCGTCGGATGCGTGCATCAGATGGGTCATCTGTTTTTGTATGGCTTCCAGCACACGCGGGTGGCATCTTCCGACAGAGTTCACGGCGACTCCCGCAGTGATGTCTATCATCGTGTTTCCGTCAATACATTTTACAGTTGAACCTTTTCCTTGTGCGAAAACAAATGGAAAGCGTCCTGCTCCCCGCGCCATGGTTTCTGTCTGATCCGACCTTTTCAGGTATTCCAAAGTCTTAGCGCCGGGAAGCGAGGTTACCATTGACGGAGCTTTGCTAAAGTTTAACTTAGCTAATTCTTCTTCACTTGTTTTACTTTTTATAATATTTTCTGTATACATGTTTTTTTGTTTTTTTAATTAATTAATAGGTTAATCAGGATAATAAAGCTTCTCTAACCGCTCCGAATACTATTTCTCCATCCAGAACGTTCAGTCCCAGAGCTAATGCCTTATCTTCAGCGATAGCTTTTTCCCAGCCTTTGTTTGCAATAGCAATGGCATAAGGCAGTGTGGCATTGGTCAGAGCCATGGTGGAGGTTCGTGCTACAGCTCCGGGCATATTGGTGACACAATAATGAATAACCCCGTCTACCGTGTAGACCGGATTTTCGTGAGAGGTAGGCTTGGAAGTTTCAAAACATCCCCCCTGATCAATGGCTACATCGACCATTACCGAACCTTTCTTCATTTGGGAAACCACTTCTCGGGTTACCAGCTTGGGAGCTTTTGCTCCGGCAATCAATACAGAGCCTATGACCATATCGGCTTGTTTGAGCTCTTCTGTTATAATGTATGGATTAGACATCAGTAATTTACAGTTTGCGGGCATGATGTCGTCCAAGTATCTTAGCCGGTCGAGGTTTACATCAAAGATGGTTACGTCTGCCCCCATTCCGCAGGCTATCTTTGCGGCATTGGTACCTACGATGCCTCCGCCGATGATAACCACCTTAGCCGGAGCAACTCCGGGAACTCCTCCCAATAAAATTCCGCTTCCTCCCTGAGGCATTTCCAGAAAACGAGCACCCTCCTGAATGGACATTCTTCCCGCAACCTCGCTCATAGGTTGGAGAAGGGGAAGTTTTTTGTCAGCGGTTTGTACGGTTTCATATGCAATAGCTACGCATCTGCTGGCTTGAAGGGCTTCTGCCTGTCTGGGATCTGCTGCCAGATGCAGATACGTAAATACAATTTGTCCTTCGCGCAGCAATTCATATTCGCTGGGCATAATTTCCTTTACGTGCATAACCATTTCGGCTCGTTCGAAAATCTCTTCGGGAGTAGCTACTATTTCTGCTCCGGCGGACTGATAAGCTTTGTTGGAAAATCCGCTGCCTTCTCCGGAAGAGGATTCCACGAGCACTTTGTGTCCGTTTTTGGTCATTAAATCAACCCCGGCAGGGGTCATGCTCACTCTTTTTTCAGCTTGTTTGATCTCTTTTAATACTCCTACTACCATAATTTTTAGGTTTTTAATTATTTTTTAGATTTTGTTATACAACAAAGTTACGCTAATAGACCTTTTACGGAAATATTTTTTCAATAAATGGAGGGTATTTCTAAATAAAATACATATTTTAACCTATAAGTCGCATTTTATTATGGGGGTATAAGTTTTAATTTATTATTATTCTTTGATTATTGTATGTTTTTAATAGGGGTATTTGTGTTTTGTTATTAGACTTAAGCGCGAGTCCGACAGCACCAAAAAATCATTAATTCGGGTGGGGTGAAACGATCTCTTTGGGAGAAAATTATAAACATGCAAGGCGGTTAAAACCTGAATTTAGTGTATCAGAATAAAAATGACCGAAGAAAGTATATAAGGATAAGAAGAGCGGAAAATTCTCCCGGACAATGTTCGAAATGCCCTATACTATAAAGATACGAAAAAAATTCTTTTTCTCCAAATTTTTAATCTTTCATAATAGGGCAAACGCATCATAATTTCAGAAAAATAAAATGGGAAGAAATACACATAATGTCTTGTAAAATAGTTGTGAGTCATAGATAATTTTTATGTATTATATTGATTATTACTATTTTAAACAATATTTTTTACAACGCAGCAAAAATCCTGAAAGGATTTGATTTTCATAACCTCAGGTCAACTGACCTGAGGAGGAGGATAACGCAAGAGT
>JAISMV010000004.1 GCA_031276535.1 Flavobacteriaceae bacterium | reverse complement strand
AAAACTCTTCGCTAAAACGTATAGCAGATGAAGGGAGGCAGTTCCTTCTCAAATGAAAAAATAAGGATCATTGTTTGTCTGTTCTACCTTTCCGTAACACAGGATAATCTTGAGGGTTTCTTTATCGAAGTTACCCGGTTACCTTTCTTATTCAATACGTTGTACGCTTCTAAGAAATGGCTATACGGATTGCATAAAACTTCCACAGTTCCGTAAAAAACGTTCCCGGGGAGATATTGTTTTTTCTTAGTTCTTACTCCTTATCTAAAAAGATATTACCTAAGATGTACTTGATAGTCAGATAAGGAACTTCATCGCGTAAAACCTTGGAAGGATAAACAGGATTGACTCCATATTCGTATTCGAACACGCTTTGAGTGCTATCATTTGAATATTCTAACAGGCTAAAACTATTTCCAAAAGAGTATTCTAACACCTTGGGCATAATAGGTTTTTCTCTCCACATGCCGGAAAGAAACAACCACTGAGGAGTTTTTATATTGCTCATCATCCCAATACTGCTGTCATAAGAAAGAATATAGGGACTATCACTTCCGTAAGTTTCACTAATTAAATTTTCCTGAGAATCATATTCATACGCATAGACAACATCATCGGTCACATCTTTCACTGTAATTAATCTTTCGTTTTTTAAATTAAGTGTGTAAGTACCGAGCAACGTATCGTTTTTATTATAAATTCGTTCCAATACCTGATCCTTCTTTACATTATCCGGAAATTCACATTCCTGTTTAAAATAGGACTGTACTTCGGTTCCGGAGAAGATGATACTTTCTGTAGTTATGTTTCCACCTTCATGATAGGTAATGTTATTAACCATGCTGCCATCTCCATTCACCGAATCTATCCTGATGGAAGTAATCCGGTTCAGAATATCGTATTTTAAATGCCAGGTACGTACCGGCGCTTCATTTTCATCTAATTCTGTAATTTCAGAAGGCAACAATGCGCTTCTATCATCTCTATAAACATAGGGTTCAAATTTTTCATCCCCACAGGAAATAAAAAAACCGAAACAAAAAAGACTCATTATCAAAAACACTAAATTCTTCATAAAAAACGTTTTTACAAATATACTACTTTTATAAAATTAAATGGTATAAAAATAAATTCAAAAAGTAACCATGGCAACTCATAACGATTTTGGAAAAGAAGCGGAGAAAGAGGCGGAAAAATTTTTACACCATTCAGGGTATGAGATAGTGGAAAGAAACCTACGGTATGGTAAGGCGGAAATTGATATTATTGCAAAAAAAGATTCCGAACTGATCATTGTAGAAGTAAAAGCCAGAAGCTACGATGACATTATATCTCCCGAAGAGGCGGTTACCTTGTCAAAGAAAAAATTACTGATCATGGCTGCAGACCGCTATGTTACAGATAATGATCTGGATATGGAAGTGCGGTTTGACATCATATCCATTATAAAAAAATCGGACAAGTGGGAATTGACTCACATTGAAAATGCTTTTAACGCTATATTATAGATAAAAATCGGAGGTTAGATTTCTATACATTTCAGACCCTATGCGGGGGCTTTCTTCTATATAAAATTCTTCCGGTTGAACTTCCTGTTCTTTGTGGGATAACTCAAGGAAAGTCCGCCGGATTTTCCCGTTCCTGATTCCCCTAATATGTACTATCCGCTCGGGAAACAGACACAAAGAATCGGATATATCTAACAGTTCTTTTTCATTTTCAAACGGAAAAATATACCCGATTTTACCTTTTTCCGACAGCAGCAATTTCGACTTTTTTACCAGAGAGAAGTAATCTAATTTCAACTGTTGACGGGCTATGGAATGTTTGCGATGCAGCTGTTCGGAGACTTTGAAGTAGGGAGGATTACAAATAATATAATCAAACTGTTTGCAGGGCGTAAAGTTTTGCAAGTCCGAGTGTATCAATGAAATATTTGAAGAGAAAGGAGAGTTTTCAATATTTTCTCCGGCGAGGCAACAAGCATCTTTTTCCGAGTCGATAGCCGTGATTTGTGCCTGAGGATTTTTTTGAGCACAGATAAGAGAAAGTACCCCGGTTCCGGTTCCGATGTCAAGAATAGACCGGGCATCGGATATATCCGCCAGACAACCGAGCAAAACGCTGTCTGTTCCTATTTTGAAAACACTTGAGCTTTGTTTTACCGTGAATTTTTTAAATCTGAAACTGTTATTCATTTTTAGGTATTTCAAACTTAAAAATGCTGCCATTTCCCTCTTCGGAAACAAAAGTAATGGAGCCGTTGTATTCCTCAATAAGCTTTTTGGTGATCGCCAGTCCCAGTCCGCTGCCACTGGTTTTTGTAGAAAATTGGGGAGTGAAGATCTTTGACTGTATCTCATCGGGAACTCCGTTTCCGTTATCAATGACCGAAAAGTAGACCCTGCGCACATCCTGCCTTATTTTTACGGTAATCTCAGGAATCCGGTTTTCCGGTATGGACTGAAATGCGTTCTTGATCAGGTTGGTAAGCACTCTGTTGAGTAAATTGGGGTCAATGGTTAAGATAATGGATTCTTCCAGAGTATCGATCTTTATATATTGAGAAGGAAATATCTCCAGAGAGTTTTTTGCTATTTTAATTATATCCAGTTTTTCATCCTTTTTTAGGGGCATTTTCGCAAAATCGGAAAAAGTCTCGGCAATGGAAGATATTGTATCGATCTGTTGAATTAAAGACCGGATAAGAGTGTTCAGTTTTTCTTTGATCCGGGCGTCATTGGGATCAAACCTCCTTTGAAAGTTCTGAATTTCAAGCCTCATGGGAGTGAGCGGATTTTTGATCTCGTGGGCAACCTGTCGTGCCATTTCCTGCCAGGCATTATCCTTTTCGGCTTTTACCAAAGCATCCGTCTGTTCCTTCAGTTTTGCCAGCATACTGTTATAGGCTTTTACCAAAGGGCTTATTTCATCAATATAATTATATAAAATGGGTCGGCTGTGGGTTAAAGCTCCCATATCGCTTAGCCGGTAAGCCACATCTTTAATTTTTCGGGTTAGTGTCTGAGAAAAAACCCAGGAAAAAACTCCGCTGATCATCAACACTATCAGCATAATGACCAGATATCGATACAGTAATGAATAAAAATCTTTTTTCAGAAAAGCCTCTTCGTGCAGATAGGGGAAATTTATGATGGTAATAGGCTGGTAATCGTTGTTGTATATGTATCGGTATACGGAAGTATAATCTTCTCCTGTATAGGGCGATTTATGAACTACTTCTATACGGTCATTGCTGATACTAAGATTTTTTAATATTTCTTTAGGTACGAAATTCGTTTTTGTATCCGGGATCTTATTTCCCAAAATAAATTTCCCGTCAAGGGAGTAAAAATTAATATCCAGATTATTAATATCGGAAATTTCGTAAATTTTATTTCCTATTTTCTCTTTAACTTCTTCAGGCTTTGTATTTCTGTTGGAAAGGAGATAATCAAACGTTTCTATGATCAATTGCTCTTTTCTCTCCAGCTTTTTATTATTATATTCTTCAGCTATCCGTATGTATTGGTAAAAGGTTATCAAACCCATAGCGAATATAGTGCTGACAACTACCAAAATCATCACCAGAAAGATACGAAGAGAAAGAGGAAACCTTTTATACATTGATCTAAACTCTGAATATCATCATTATTTATTACTCTATTCTTCGGGCAGTGCCCGCCATTTTTTCACTCCTTTAACCACAAAAAAGAATACAATAACCACTACAAATATAAGATTTGTCCCGAAAAATACTTCAGGATTCTTTCTTAAGAAGTCACGATAAGAATTAGCATACGAATCTATATATTCGGCATAATAAAACATGGGCAGGCAGGGAATCATCCACAAAATCAGGTTCAAAACAACCGAAGACCGTCCTTTGTAACCTGCTTTGAGAATTCTGTTACCTACGTAAATAAGCATGATTAGAAACAGAGCCGACCAGTAAAAGATTGTCAGATAAAGTATTTCTCTCCCACCTGCTATTCCGTAAATAGTGGTAATAATTCCATAAGAAAATATGAGTATCCCTGCGGCAACGACCCCTTTCAGCCAGGATTTTCCATCGGTCACACGGAAGGAAAACAACAAGACGGACAGAAACAATGCAACATATAAAGTTATCAAAATAAAGTCTTTCAGATATTCTAGATCGTAATGTGCATCGTGTATCACGTCATAACCATTACGAAGCTTGTTATATTCCACATAATGATCATACCCGTCCCTATGTTTTCTTCCTATATAATTTCGAGGTGATACAGGGAAGTCAGGAGGATTATATATCAATTTCATCCAAGTATCAACATCCAGATTAGTGGTAAGGTTATGCTTTTTTTGGAGATCGAAATACTGAGTCATTAAACTTCGTATGCTATCCTGTTTCCCTTCCTTTAGCCATTTTTTCACCTCATCATAATCATTGTAATAGTTATCATAATTTAGCAAAGAGGTACTCGTAGAGTCTGAAGCTGTTTCATAATCATAGTACGTATCTGATTCGGGAAGTAAAATATCAACTTTATGTATCAACTCCATGGTTTTTGAAGCCTCTTCCGAAGAAGCATACGATCTTTCTCTGGTAAGAAATCCCTGTGTATACGAAAAAGGATACAAACAATTAGCGGAAACAAGAAGAACGATGATCCCCCATTCCCAATACAAAGCGACAGCCTTTTTAGGGTAAAAGGATTTAAAAGCATTATTTTTCAAATAATAGATCAACCATACTATTAAGATCAGGATCGAAGCAAGTCCGGAAATAAGCTTAAATGTAATATGTATTGTATTTTCATTATAATAGTAGTAATGGTAGTAGTGGTGGTACTCTTCATTTTGAAAATCAACAGTTCCGAAAATAAAACCGAATAAAAAGAACAAAACGTTAAATCCGATAACAGTAAGCCCCATAGGAACTACCTTGGTGTTCCAAAGAAGGGGATAATTGAGAAGTAGATATTTTTGTATTTTTGTGTACATAACAATCATAATTTAAAAGAAAAACATCAAACGAAAAAACGACGGGTGGAACCGGAAATATCCCGAAGATATTTAACAGGAATGTTTTCATCAACAATAATCTGTAAAAAATTATTCATGGAAACGGCATTAGGAAAATACGCGATGTAGGCTCCTCCGTTATATTGTAATTTAGATAAACGTAAACTGCTCAACGTTTTATGGAGTTGCTCCTGAGTCCATTCAGACTCAAACTCAACAATAAAATCATCGAAAAGTCCCTCTTTTCCAGTTTCGGCATTTTCGGATTTTAGATTTTTAGGTTCTCCCTGTTTAAGGAAAATCACCTGATCTGATGTTTTTTCCACTTCGTACAGCTGTTGGGAGCTTAACACAATCCCCAACGGGCGAAAGGGCGATTTAGCAATAAATTTGAAATCATCCAGCACCGTTTGTTGGGCAAGAATATCCAGATTAGCCAACGGTTCGTCAATCAACAGCAATTTGGGTTTTCGTAAAAGCATCCGGGCTAGTTCAAAACGCATCTTATATCCGGAAGAGAGATTTTTCCAGCTCAGGTTTCTGTAGTTTCTCAGCCCCATCCGGGCAATGATCAACTCTACCAGTAATTCGTTTTCTTCAGCCTTAACACCATAGGAAGAGGCCGTAAAACGCAGATTATCCAGCATGGAACCATACCAGACATCGGTGCGTTGAGGAACATAGATCAGTTGGGTTCGTAACTCGTAAATATCTTTATAGTCGAAATGATAGGAAATAATTCCTTCCGTAGGTTGAAGCTCTCCACATAAAACGCGGAGCAGGGTGGTCTTACCGTTTCCGTTCTCTCCCACCAATCCCAGAATTTCACCTTCTGAAATGCGTATATTGATCAGACCTAAGGAGAAAGAAGACGTACTGTAGGATTTTTTCAGGTTCTTCACCTCCAGCAACAAATCGGGAACCTTGACGCTTTTTTGAGAAAGAAACCGGTATAACTCATTCAACAGAGATGAATACTTTTCTCTTTTTCCTTCCGGATTGGATTCGTTATAATCCACCCACGACAGAAGCTCATAAGTTTTTTTGTAGAAGGAAACATCTTCCGTATCCAAAGTCAGGTCTATAATTCGTTTTAATACAAGAGAATAATCTTCAAATTGTAAAAAATCCAGAATTTTCTTATATTGATTCTCAAAAATATCATTCATCGTTCTTTGTTTTCTGATATGAAACAGTTGCAAAATAAAACGGTAATCGAAGAACAATTATTGTATTAGTCTTGTTCTAAAAACAATCTGAGTGCGGATCAAATTGAAAGAACGCATAAAAAGACAGCAATTCGTATATTACAATATTCTATTAATCGAACCGGTGATTTGGAATTTATTTTTTTTCTTTTTTCGGATAGTTAAAATATTCTTCCTTTTTAAAAAGAGAAGGGTGATTTTTTTTATAAAAATTCACTATCATTTTCGAAACGTTGTTGTATGCTACTATTCCTTCTTCCTGATCGTTGGATTTGAGGTAGGCATGGTTCATATACGAAAATGCATCTGACCCAAACCCGGACATCTGTTCGTAATATTTCTTCTCTTTTTCTCTATCCTTTTTCATCCCTTCGGAATAATTATCCAACACTCTTTTAACAAAAGTGGAATCATTTACATAAATTTCCCGCAACAGATAGTTCAACGCCTTATACTTAACGCTATATTGAAAATCCTTATCTGCAGAAGATTCTCCCATATAAAAGGAATAAAAATTAGCCTCATCTTCACGTGCCACTCCTACCTGATGTCCCATTTCATGTGCCAGAGTAAAAGGAAGGGAAACGTCCGGAAAACCTTCCGCTACCTGCGCTTCTCCTGTAAAAGGGTTGTAATATCCGAAAATTCCTATTTTTTTCATTACAGAACTAAACCATGATTTCTTCAGATTGGGTTTCTGTTGAGGGATACCATAGAAAACGCTTTGTTCTAAATAGAGTTTTTTTATCATGTTTTCCCGGTTTACTGAGAACTCCCCTGCTCTATTAACGGTTACTTCCTCACGCAAAGCACGGCAATCGTTCAATAAATTTCCGGCTACTGTTTTGTATTCGTTTAGAAACACTTTTTCTTCTTTGGCTCCGTATTGAGGGAAATTCCTGTAATTGTATAAAAGCCCGAAAGATACCATAAACCACAGGTATAAAATATTCAAAGTGATCAGGATCTTTATGGGATAATTATTGGGTTTGTCTTGTTCTTTTTTAATTCTCCTGATGATCCCTCTTACCGACCAATATATAAGTAAAACAGCCAAAATACTGTAGAGACCGTCTCCTGCGGAAAATTCAAACGACCCAAAAACAGAATTGAAAAAAAACTTAGTTTTTATTATAAAAGTAAAATACCCGTTTTCTGTGGTATCCATACTCATTTTTACAATCTGAAAGAAGAAAAATTGAATAAGCAATGCAGATAAAAGTCCGTTATTATTTAATTTTATTTTTCCGCTTATTTTCATCTTACTGAAATTTAATTGCTTTAATGGGTGAGATCTTAGATATAAGATAAGAAGGCAAAAGCAATACTATTCCGCTGATTATAATGGATGCCGCGGAAATAATCAAAATGTGAATAAAGTTAATATAAACGGGAACCGTACTCACATAATAATTTTCAGGACTCAGTTTTATTATTTCAAAATATTTTTGAATGTATAACAGGGCTACTGCTATAACATCCCCTACAACCAAACCGGGTATCATTATGAAAAGCGTATAGTTGATGAATATTTCCTGTATTTGTCTGTCGGATGCTCCTAGGGTCTTTAACATACCTATGGAATTTATTCTCTCAATTATTAAGATCAACAACACCATGATAATATTGATTACAACAACAACTATCATAATGGCGAGAATAATAAAAATATTGGTATCAAAGATTTGAATCCAGTCGTTAATTTGAGAAAATGTAGTGGTTGCTTTCTCTGCATAATTATTAAATCCCGAACTTTCCTCAACCGAAGGAAAGACCTCATCCAGCTCTTCTATGTCTTTAATAAAAATATCATACCCTCCGATGTCATCCGCCGACCAATGGTTTAGCTTTTGAACGTGCTGAATATCCCCTATCAGATAAACATCGTCTATTTGTTTTATATCGGTTCTGTAAATTCCTTTCAGGGTAAACCGCCGATACATCGGAATTTGATTTTCTCTTACAAAAAACATCACAAAAGAAGAATCAATATCCAGTTGCAACTCTTTGGCTATTTTTTCGGACAGGATGACTTCATTGCTTATTTCCCCTTTAGAGTAACGGGGAATATCCCCTTTTATCATGAATTCATCAAACCGTTTTGCATCAAAATCGGAGGACACTCCTTTCAGTATAACCCCGGCAAAACTGATTTCGGTTCGTATCACTCCGCTTTTAGTGGCATATTCCTGAATATCCGAAACTTTCGGATTAGATTTTATCTTATCTATCTGGACATTTTCTTTGTTAAGCTTAGAGCTGTTAAACGAATTATTGCTATCGTAGCTTCTGACGGTGATATGACCGTTAAAATCAGCCATTTTCTGCTTGATGGCTTTTTTGGAACCCAGCCCAATCGCTAAAGTAATCACCGAAACTATAATTCCAATAGCAATTGCCGTTTGTCCTATTCGAATAATAATTTGTGATAGATTATTTTTATTACTTTTGGAGAAAGCAATCTTTTTTGATATGAACCAAGTGAAATTCAACTTCGAAAAAATTTTTGTCAAATATACTCAATTGTTTAGTTTTTTTCTCTCTTTTTCTCTTATTTTCCTGTCTGCGCAGGATAAAAAGGCAAATACCTATGAGGCTTCCACCTTCTATCAGGAAGAGATCATTACCGGAGCAGACCAACACGATCAATACCTTCCTCTTCTTGCGGGAAGAAAAGTAGGCATAGTCACCAACCAAACCGGAATCACTTTTATCAAAACCATTCACAATGGATCTCTACGGACTGATACTCTCTCCATTGTAGATTTTTTACTTTCAAAAGAAATACAAATCACAAAAATATTTTCTCCCGAACATGGTTTTAGAGGAAATGCCGATGCCGGAGAACAGATAAAAGACGGAAAAGACCCCAAAACCGGAATAAAAATTATCTCTTTGTATGGGAATAATAAAAAACCTTCCCGGGAACAGGTAAAAGGAATTGACATTCTTCTCTTTGATATTCAGGATGTGGGAGTCCGTTTCTACACGTACATATCTACCTTGCATTATGTAATGGAAGCTGCCGCGGAAAACAAAATTCCTGTAATAGTATTGGACAGACCCAACCCCAACGGACATTATGTAGACGGCCCCGTTTTGGAGGAAGGCTTCCAATCTTTTATAGGTATGCATAAAGTACCTGTCGTTTACGGAATGACCCTGGGGGAATATGCCCGGATGATCAACGGTGAAAGATGGCTGAAATCCGGATTACAATGTGAATTAACCGTCATTCCGTTAAAAAATTATACTCATTCCGGAAAATATTCCCTTCCCGTATTTCCCTCTCCAAATTTAAAAACCGATCATGCCATTAATTTATATCCGAGTGTTTGTTTTTTTGAGGGCACTAATGTCAGTGAAGGAAGAGGAACAAATTCCCCTTTTGAGATATACGGCTCGCCCTATATCACTACCTACGATTTTGAATTCATTCCTCATCCCAACCACGGCTCCAAAAACCCGAAGTATGCCGGACAAACCTGTTACGGAAAAGATCTAAGAAACGAACCGTATTTGTCCGAGATCAAACTGGAATGGTTACTCGCCGCATATGCCAATAACAGCAAAGCTCCTTTTTTCCTTGAAAATTTATTTTTTGATAAACTGGCCGGAACCGACAAGCTCCGGAAACAGATCATTGCCGGAAGATCAGAAAAAGAAATCAAATATTCCTGGAAAAGCGATTTGGAAGAGTTTAAAAAAATCCGGATTAAATACCTCCTGTATCCTTAATTCGTTTCTTACTTATCGGTTAAGATCGTAGGAAACTTCACCGGTCTTGCATAGTAGGAATCCCTTAACGCATCAAATAAAAAATCCAGCCCCATGTTGTCGTTAGCGTTAGAAATGATACACATGCTTATATTATCCTTGTCCGAATACCTCAGCTGGATTTGAAATCCTTTAAAATTTCCGTTAAGGGAATACCAGTTTTTCTCTTCCTGATAATAAAAAGAAAATCTCTTCTTTCGGTCTTTTTCCCGGATGTATTTATCTACCGTTTTCCGACTGAAAAATTTTCCGTCAAACAACGCCATCATAAAAACGTTCAAATCCTGAGGAGTTGAATACATTCCCGATGTGGTTTTATAATCCTCCGTCTCCGCCCATGCTCTTCGTGTTTTCCAGACTCCCGATTGTTTGTAATAAGAAACCGCGGTATTTTCTTCGGGAAAATTTTCTCCGTAAAAAGTGTTTTTAAGAGCTGCCTTTTCTATGATTTTCGACTTTACTAATTCATCAAACCCTTTTCCTGAAATGTCTTCAAATATAAATCCTAACAGAAGGTAGTCAAAATTAGAATATTCGTCTTTCTTGAACTCCGGATACTTTTGTAAATATTGAGTCGCCTTTTCCCTTGTATTGTATACATAGAGAGAATCTGTGAGTTTCAGTCCGCTTTTGTGTCTAAGCAATTGCCCTAATGTTATCTTATCCGAATTCGGTATTTCGGGATAATAGGCTGACAACTTATCTGAAAAACGTAACTTCCCCTCCTCTTCCAACTGGAAAAATAAGACCTGAACGAATAATTCCGTTACCCTTCCTATGGGATAAACTGTGAGAGAATCATTCTTTCTTTTCTCTTTTATATTTTGATACCCTATTGATCTCCTGTATAAGACCTGTCCGTCTTTCATCATCCCCACACTCCCCGACAATTTGTCTTTCTCTTCATAAAGGGTAAACAGGCTGTCCAAAACATGAGCAGGTACTGACTGGCTTTTTAACGACAGCACTCCAAAAAACAATAACAAAAAAGATATACTTCTAATCATACTAGTAAAACAAACGAGTAAATGTACGGATTTATTTTATAATAAAAGCATTGTTAATGCACCAAAA
>JAISMV010000017.1 GCA_031276535.1 Flavobacteriaceae bacterium | reverse complement strand
GCATTCGAATTTTTGAAGCCCCTTTTGAATACAAAAAAGTTTGAACTAAATAGCGTCCGTATGTACAGTTACGACTCTTCCCGAAGGGTCAGGGTTATTTTTAAAGGCTTCGTCCCATTCCAACGCTACAGCGGTGCTGCAGGCAACGGAAGGCACGGAAGGTACGGTTTGTGCCGCAGCCGAAGAAGGAAAATGTTCTTCAAAGATGCTTCGGAACCAGTATTCTTCTTTAGACATAGGCGGATTGATAGGAAAGCGTTCTGCAACTTTTTCCATTTGTTCGTCTGAGATCTTTTCATTTGCTAATTTCTTTAATGTATCAATCCATGAATATCCTACCCCGTCGGAGAATTGTTCTTTTTGTCTCCAGGTCACTTCTTCGGGTAAATAATCCTCAAATGCTTTTCTCAGTATATATTTTTCAATTTTTCCGTTTCCGCACATTTTATCTTTTGGGTTTAAAGTCATGGCTATATCCATGAATTCGCGATCCAGAAAAGGAACTCTTCCTTCCACTCCCCAAGCCATTAATGCTTTGTTAGCCCGCAGACAGTCATACAGGTGAAGTTTGTCCAGTTTTCTTACCGTTTCTTCATGAAAAGCCTGTGCATCGGGGGCTTTATGAAAATATAAATATCCGCCGAATAATTCATCCGAACCTTCTCCCGACAATACCATTTTCACTCCCATAGACTTGATGTATCGGGCTAATAAATACATGGGAGTGGATGCGCGGACAGTGGTTACATCATAGGTTTCGATGTGATAGATTACATCACTTAAAGCATCCAAAGCTTCTTCGATCGTAAAATGAATTTCATGATGTACCGTATCAATGTATTCCGCAACTTTTCTTGCTGCCAGCAGATCGGGAGACCCTTTTAATCCGACAGCAAAAGAGTGGAGCTGAGGCCACCATGCATCCGTTTTACTATCATTTTCAATTCTTTTTCCGGCATATTTTTTTGCTATGGCGGAAATAATTGAAGAATCCAATCCTCCGGAAAGAAGAACTCCGTAGGGAACATCCGACATCAACTGGCGGTGTACGGCATCTTCCAATCCTTTTCGCAATTTTTGAATGTCTGAAGAATTATCTTTTACCTTTTCAAAATCCATCCAATCTCTATGGTACCAGGATTTTATTTCTCCGTCCGGACTATAAAGGTATTTTCCGGGTTCAAATTCTTTGATGTCAGGGCAAACTCCTTCCAAAGCTTTTAATTCACTCGCTACATAAAATTGCCCGTTTTCGTCGTATCCCATGTATAAAGGAATAATTCCCATATGATCACGTCCTACCAGATATATGTTTTTTTCTTTGTCGTACAGAACGAAAGCATAGATTCCGGTAATATCTTCAAAAAGTTTTACACCTTTTTCTTTATATAGGGCTAAAATCACTTCACAGTCGGAATTAGTCAGGAAGTTATATTTACCTTCAAATTGTTTACGTATTTCTTTATGGTTGTAAATTTCTCCGTTTACTGCCAAAATTAAATTATTGTCATCGCTGAATAAAGGTTGTCCTCCGGAAGCTATATCTACAATAGATAATCTTTCGTGAGCTAAAATGGCATTTTCATCGCAGTAAATACCCGACCAGTCCGGTCCTCTGTGACGAATTTTTTTAGCCATTTTCAAGGCTTGAGATCTGATTTTTTCACGGTTTTCTTTTAGTTCGAAAATTCCAACGAATCCACACATATCGTATTGTTTTTAATTTAATGCAAAATTAAGTTAAATATTTAAAATTATAATCTTAATATAGAAATTAATTGTAAATATAAATTAAAATGCCCGTAATACATCATTTTGATTAAAAAATCTTTGAAGTTATTTGATATTTCCGTTAAAAAATAAACTTGTTGATATATATTGGTTGTATCCAATCAATGATAAGAACTTAGAGCCTGTTTAAATTTTATTCAAATATTTATTTTTAGGCTCTTAATTTTCGTTTTCTTCTCTATGTAAACATTTCTTCGGTTTTGGTTTTCCCGGAACTTTTTTTGTTGTATAAAAAGCTGATATTCAGAATAAACATATTTAAATTCTGCTGATAAAATCAGGCTGATAACTTCCTGTCCGATGGTTTTGTTTTTTTTGCAGGCTTGAAATAATAATTTTTCACTGAAATTTTTCAATTTTTACGAAAATTAATTTGTAACTTGCTTCTAAGTAATCTGTTTATTTAATTGATTGATAACTAAATGTATGTATGTTTTTTTTAGCTTATTGGGTGACTTTTTTATAATATATTACAGATAATGTTATCATTTATGTACATTTTATATACGGTTTATTTTTTTATATTTGATCTATGAGAAATATTATATCCATACTGATGTTCTTCGTTCTTTCATCATTTTCATACGCTCAAAGTGAGAATCTTACCTGTTTGGATTTTTCTAAAGGAGAATTCAGAAATGTTGACGAAAACTCTAATCTTAGTTCTATCATTGTCCGTAGTGGCATAAGACAACTGGAAGTTATTGACGGAGTAGAAAGCTATAAAAAAATTCAATGGCTGAATGATTGTAATTATGTTCTGTTTTTTACGGATAAGGATGCTTTTAAAGACCCTTTTAAAAAACTTGTTAATAAAAATGGAGGCATTTCCGTAGTTATGAAAAAAATAGAAGGAAGCATTTTCTATTATGAAACGTATTATTTTGACGGAAAACGGGAAGTCAAAGGGCAGGGGAGGATCATCAAGATAAGTAAGAAAGCCTCTTTTTGATTTAGCCCGCTAAATCTTTAAATAAAAAGCAAAAAATCCATCTCAAAAATAGCAATAAAAAATAATCGCAATAAAATTTAAACAGGCTCTAAGAATTAAAAATCGCAAGAAGAAAAAAACATTTGGTAAAGAGGAATTTTTTTTGTATCTTTATAAAATAGAATCTGCCCGAAGTATCATCCGGAAAGTGTTTTCTGACGGGCTTTATTTCTTATCTTCCTTATAACTTATGTTAGTTCTGATATATCAAATTCCGATTTTTTCTTAAAAAATCATTTTTACCATTTCGGATTCCACGTAATTATTATGTAAGTATGCTTACTCAAAATACAGATTAAATGTTTATTAATCAGTAATATAAATATATAGCTTTGTTCTTTTCGCCTAATTTCCCTTTCTTTTTGATTATCTCCTGCGGCATTATGGGATTTATTTGGTAAGTTTTTGTACTTTTACACACATTTTTTTAAACTTACTTACCAAAAACAAATTTAGTATAAAACGGTAATAAAATAAATAAAAGCAACAGAGTAAATATTTATGAAGTCAGTAGTAATTCAGGGAATAAAAGGTTCTTTTCACCATGAAGCGGTAGTAAAATTTTTTAAAGATGAAGAAGTAGAAATAGTAGACAGTCCCACCTTCCATTCTCTAGTAAAATCGGTTACACAAAATGAATCGGATTATGGAATGATGGCTATTGAGAATTCTATCGCCGGAACTATTCTTCCCAACTATTCTCTGATCACTAAAAACAACCTGTACATTACAGGAGAAATAGCAATTCCTATCAAACACAATCTGTTAGCTTTAGAATCGGATACATTGGAAACTATAACGGAAGTGCAGACTCATCCCATGGCATTGCTGCAATGTGAAAATTTTCTGGAAGAGCATCCCGATTGGAAATTGCTGGCAAAAGACGATACAGCCACCTGTGCCCGTAATATCCATCTGAATGGATTGAAAGGAACCGCTACTATTGGGTCACGATTGGCTTCCGAGATGTATGATCTGAAAATACTGGCAGAAAATATTCATGATATTTCCGATAATTTCACCCGCTTTTTTTTATTATCCAAAAACTGGGAAAAAATGGAAAATTTTAATAAAGCATCTCTGTATTTTACTACGGATCACACCATGGGAAGTCTGGCAAGAGTCTTGGATACCTTGGTAAAATATAAGATGAATATGACTAAAATACAATCTGTTCCTTTATCAGGCACAGTTTTTCAATATTCTTTTCACGTTGATGTTGTTTTTGAACCCGGTGAATACGATAATTACCATAGAGCGCTTGAAGAGATGAAAACACAGACCGGATTTCTACGGGTTTTAGGAGAATATAAAGAAGATAAAATAGAGAAATAGAGAAATAGAGAAATGACATTGCAATTTATTGTAATCGGAGGCGTTGTCTTCGGAGCTGTTATAGGTTACTTTAAGGGTTTTTTGAAGCAGGTTTCTTCTTTATTAGGTTTACTTGTAGGATATATGATTGCCGTTGCGTTTTTGTCGCAGTCTCACGGGATATTGGTAGAGAACGGAATTGTATCAGAGAAATCTTCGCATTGGATCAGTTTTATCATCACAATTTTATTTGTTTTTTTAGCAGTACGATTTTTATCCGGACTTATAGAGAAAGGATTGAAGTACATAGGATTAGGATTTACCAATCAGATTGCCGGACTGTTCTTTGGTGCGGTAAAATATTTCCTGATCATTATGATCGTATTTTCCTTTTTTGAGATTTTAGGGTTTATTTCCGAAAAAAACTGTTCCGATAATCTCCTGAGTTGTATTTCTTTGTTTAAAACTTTATTGTTAACATATATATGATTAAAAACAGAAAAATTACGGCAAGACAGCTTTATATAGCTTCTTTAATTAATTTTTTACTTATTCTCTTTATAGGGTGCAAATATTTAAAATACGCTGAAAACGTATCCGGTTTTCTATCCTATTTTTATCTAACAATGTCCGTACTGGGACATTTTTTTCTTATAAGCAGTATTCCGCTTCTTTTAAGTTTTATTTTCTTGTATGTTTTCAGGTCTTCTTTGCCGGCAAAAATTATCTTTTGTGTTTTGTTCATGCTGGCGATTATTTATCTTCAAATAGATATATTAGTATACCGTCAGTTCAGGTACCATTTATCGCCCATTGTTTTTAAACTGGTCTTTGGAAAAAGAGCAACGGATATTTTTCAATTTTCATTCATGAATATCATGATTTCCGTCGCTTATGTACTGGGATTGCTTTTGCTGGAATTATTCATACTCTTTATTTCTGGAAAGTTATCTGAGAAAAACTACAACTTAAGAATTAAAGCTACTATAAGCGTGATTGTTTTTTCTCTTACATCTACTCATTTTATATATGCCTGGGCAGATGCCAACAAATACAGACCCATTGGTCAGATGAAGAATATATACCCGGGTTTTTTCCCGTTGACAGCCGAAGGATTATTGCAAAAATGGAATTTGGTTAATAAAGAGGAAATCGAAAGAAATTATATACTCAGTCGTGCCTGTTCTAAAAATCTTATCAAATATCCGTTGAAACCCATAGTTTCTGAAAACAGCAAAAAGAAAAATATCCTTTTTATTGTAATAGATTCCTGGAAATTCAATTGTATGGATGAGCAGATAACGCCTCATATTTTTCGATTTTCCAAACGATCTCAGGTATTTAAAAATCATAAAAGCGGTTCGAATATGACCACAGGAGGGATTTTTTCACTCTTTTATTCCATTCCGCCTACTTACTATGAACAATTTACAGGATTACAAATACCTCCGGTATTTTTTAACGAACTCAAAAAGCAGAATTACAAATTGTCCATTTTAGCCAGTTCCACCTTGGAAAATCCGCCATTTAACAAAAATGTATTTTCGGGAATTGAGAATTTACGGTTAGACTCAAAAGGAAATTCTCCGGCAGAAAGAGATCAGGATATTTATGCCGAATGGATGAAATTCATAGAAACCCGGTCTTCAAAAGACACACAACCCTTTTTTAGTTTCTTGTTTTTTGATTCCGCCCACGGCTTTGATTATCCGTCAGATTTCCCGGTTAAGTTCAAACCTGCGTTGGATGAGGTGGATTATCTGGAATTAGATGATGATTACGATCCTGTTCCTTTTTTCAACAGATATAAAAACTCCTTAAATTATGTAGACGGCATGATAGGTGAGGTGATAAATAAATTAGAAGAAAAAGGATTATTGAAATCTACCATTGTAGTAATAACCGGAGATCACGGACAGGAATTTAATGATAACAGGAAAGGGTATTGGCAGCACGGAGGTAATTTTTCAGATCATCAGATTGCAATCCCAATGATGATGTATGACTTTTCCCAACCTCCGAAAACATACACACATCTCACGCTGCATTACGATATTATACCTACCCTGATGAGTTCCGTTCTGGGTGTGAAAAACAGCTATGACGATTACAGTGTAGGTCGGAACCTTTATATTCCCCAAAACAGAAAATGGTTTATTTGCGGATACAATCAAAAATATGCCATTGTGGAAAAAGATAAGATCATTAATGTAAGTCCATCAGGAATGTATGAAGTTGTAGATAAACATTTGAATCATTTAGATGAAAGTACGATAGATTTTGCAAACATAAAAGATGTTATTCATGAAAATAGTCGTTTTTATAATGTTTCTTCCCAATAATATAAAAAACCAACATTCTTAATTTTTGAAGCAGCCGGTATTTCGGTTGATTTAACAGTTTGGTGTTGTTACATGGAGAAAGAAAAGACAGCATAAAAAATTCATGCTAAAGTCGTACATTTGCAAACTTAAATAATTAAAATGTCAGATTTACTACCCAAATTAGAAGCAATCAAACAAAGATTTGATGAAGTTTCCGATTTAATTATACAACCGGATGTTATTTTTGATCAAAAAAGATATGCCCAACTTAACAAAGAATATAAAGATTTGGAAAAGCTGGTAAAAATATATCATCAATACAACGGACTTTTAAACACAATCACCGATGCAGATGAGATTATCAGGGAAGGAGGAGATGCAGGTATGGTAGAGTTGGCTAAAGAAGAAAAAAATGAAGCCCTGAATAAGATTCCCGAGGTGGAAGAAAACATTAAGTATATGCTGATTCCCAAAGACCCGGAAGATGACAAGAACATCACCGTGGAATTACGGGCGGGAACCGGAGGAGATGAATCCGCTATTTTTGTGGAAGATATTTTCAGAATGTACTCCATGTACTGGAGACAGAAAGGATGGAACTTTGAAGTGGTTGATGTAACGGAAGGAAGTGTGAAAGGATATAAAGAAATGATTATCAATGTAAGCGGAGAAGGAGCCTATGGCATTATGAAGTTCGAGTCGGGAGTGCACCGTGTACAAAGAGTACCCGAAACAGAATCTCAGGGACGGGTACATACTTCGGCCATTACGGTTGCAGTTTTACCCGAAGCGGAAGAAGTAGACGTAGAAATCAATCCCGCAGATCTGGAATTCCAAACAGCCAGATCCAGTGGGGCAGGAGGGCAGAACGTAAATAAAGTGGAAACCAAAGTTCAGCTTTATCATAAACCCACAGGGATAATGATTCAGTGTCAGGTAGCCCGTTCCCAGCATGCCAACAGAGAAATGGCATTACAGATGTTGAGAACTAAATTGTATGATATAAAATTGCAGGAACATTTAGATAAAATATCATCACAACGAAAGACGATGGTTTCTACAGGAGACCGATCCGCTAAGATCAGAACCTATAATTACCCGCAGGGGAGAGTTACCGACCACAGAATAAACAGATCCATTTATAATCTGGATAGCTTTATGAATGGAGATATAGAAGAAATGATTGAAGCGTTGAAAATAGCAGAAAATGCAGAAAAATTAAAAGGACAGGAAGAAGAATAAGGGGATATAAGTTACAGGGAATCAATATTTTCCTAATGAGTATCTATGCTTCCACAAGTTTATCAAAAATCCCGGTCATTCCGTGATACCTGTTTCCAAACAAACATTTTCTATTACTTTTGCCAGTTTTCCGGTTAATTCCTTTCGATGGAATTCATTGATATTCCGAGAGGAAAAATGAGGGATATTATTGTTTTTCCATTTTTCAAATTCGCTGAGAATAAAAGACTTTAAATCATCCGTATCTTCATAAGAAAAATGTTTTCCTGTTTCGGTTTTAGTTATTATCCTTTCAACGTCAGCTTCTTTTGTACCTATAGACAATATGGTTTTTCCGGAAGCCAGATATTCAAACAATTTTCCGGGAATGATTCCTTTCGATTTTTCTTCATTGAAACTAGTGATTAACAATATGTTGGAATCATTCATTTCAAGTATAGATTTAGTATGTGAAAGGTATCCTTTGTTTATAATATTTTTTTGTAAAGAGGATTTATTTAGATCATCCATGATAGAATCGGAAACTTTCCCTACAAATTTTAATTGAAAATCATTACGGAAATCAGAACGCTGTTTTATCAACTCTTCCAATACCTTCCACAAATTGTGAGGATTACGTAAAGTTTCCAGCATACCTACATAAGCAAGAGTAAATTTGGTAGTTTGGGTATTTTCAGAGTTTATCTCAGAATCGAAACCATTGGTGATGCAGACCACCTTTTTAGCTCCCAGTTCTTTAAAATTTTCTTTATCTGTATAGCTTGTAGAGAGAATCAGATCGGCATTTTGCATTACTTCCTTTTCCAGTTTTTTATGTTTTAGGTCGGAAGAAGAGGTAAGCTTCAGTTGAGAATAGTAAGAGATTTGAGTCCAGGGATCTCGAAAATCAGCAATCCACTGCAGTTTGGGATCTTTCCTTTTCAGACCCAGTCCGATCAGATGCATGCTATGAGGCGGACCTGTAGTGATAAGGATATCAATCTTGTTTTCCTTCAAATAATTTTCGAGAAACTTAATGGAAGGTCGTATCCAGAATTTCCGGGCGTCGGGAATAAAAAAATTACCTCGTATGTATAGGGATAAATTTGATAAAAAACCCTGTTTTTTAGATGTCTCAAATTGTCCGGACTTAAAATCCTTATTACGTTTAGTCAGCCTTTCGGCAATTTGATAAGGCTCCCAAATAGGGTATTTAATAATTTTCACGTCAGGATTTACTTCCTCAGCCAAACTTTGGTCTATAATAGGATAAGAAGGGTTTTCCGGAATATAGACATGAGGTTCATACCCGAATGCAGGAAGGTATTTTGTAAACTTTAACCATCTCTGTACGCCCGGTCCCCCTGCGGGAGGCCAATAATAAGAGACCAGTAAAATTTTTTTCTTCATGACGATAGCGAAGGATTTTTATTTTTTCTTTTAAAATCCCAAATTAATAATCCCGCACTTATTAAAATAAAAAGGAAGAATGTTAGTAATGTAATAACTTTCCCTTTTTGAATAACAGGCGGATCAAAAGTGAAATCAATGGTATGCTGTCCGGCAGGAATTTTTAAAGCCCGCAGGATATAATTTGCTCTGTATATGGGAACTTCTTTCCCATCAATGGTTGCTATCCAGCCATGGGGGTAATAAATTTCCGAAAAAACAGCCAGTTTTTCGGTTTTACTGTTAGAAGCATAGGTCAGATGATTAGGCTCATATTGTTTTAGTTCAATGGAAGAAAGCGTATCGGAAGAGACTGGAACACTGAGTTCTTTTTGATATTGAACCGAAACAACAGCCTGTTTTTTATTATCGATCTTTCCTAGCTGTAACAATTCTTCATCCGCATTTTTAGCAAAAACCGGTTCGTTCACGAACCATGCATTTCCATTACTGTTTGGATTGGGAATGGGGCGTATGATAGAATCAGAAGTAATGATATACTTGGTATTCAGCATATCTAGAATAGGCAAACTCATGCTGTCGGAAAAATAGAAATCTATAATATCCTGATACCGTCTTAGTTTCGCTCCATGATACCCGCCAACGGACTGATGAAAATACGAAGTGTTAGTTTCGTTAAAGGGGCTTAAAAGTAAATTGAATACCCTGTAATGCGCTTTATCGTGTTCCCGTATTGCCTCCAATGCCTGATTTACAGGTACAGCATTAATAATACGTGCAAAAGTGGGGTCTGTTTCCGATTTTTGCATCTGACTTTCCGTTACTTCCGTAGGGAACGGATTTTTGTAGTATTGCCTTTCAACAAAGTTGTTATCATTTAAATATCGTTTATTCACGCCCCATAAATCAATAAGAGAGAGCGCTGCGATTGCAAAAACAGCATATTGTGATTTAAATGATTTCAGCTGAGCTCCCCATAAGAGAACAGCAGTAAACAGAACAAAAAAGAAAGTTCTCAGAACGTCTGATCTAAATAAGGCAAATCGGTCTTTTCGGATAGCTTCCAGTATCTCATACCCGATATTATTTTCTTCCAACGAAGTATGGAATCGGAATAAGCTCAATCCCAACAGATAGAAGATGAGTAGTATCCCTAAAATAACTCCTGAAGTTATGTATAATATTTTTCTTTTATATTCGAGGGTTAGATTTTCGTTCTTAAAATATGAATAAACTCCCAGCAAAGCCAGCAAAGGAATTGTAAACTCTGCTATGACCAATGCAGAAGAAACGGCTCTGAATTTATTATACAAAGGAAAATATTCGATCATGAAGTCGGTGAATATTCCGAAGTTCTTCCCCCATGCTAAGAAAAAGCTCAGCAGAGTAGCTATGACCAACCACCATTTATACCTTCCTTTATAATAAAATAATGCCAGAAATGCCAGAAATACGACCACAGTGCCCTGATAGGCAGGACCTACGGTTCCGGGTTGTTCTCCCCAGTAAGAACCGTTAAAAGATTGTTGAAACCGGGCATATTCTTCGTTTGATTTTAAATTTTGTTGTAAAGCAGGTTGAAGATGGTTGGGGGCAAATGCCTTTTCATTATTTCCTCCTCCCATGAAATTGGGTATGAACAGGTTTACGGTTTCCAGAATTCCGTAACTCCAATGAGTGATATATTCCGTATCCAGACCGTGACCGGGCTGGGTATTGTTTTTACTTATAGTAAGTTCCGATTTCCCCCTCGTGGTTTCCTGTGAGTATTCGTAAGTGGAAAGCAGACGGGTGGAATTCATTCCCACAGACAGGAAAAGAGACAGGAGAAATAAACCTGTGGAAACGGCAAAGGATTTATATGCTTTTGTCTTAATCGAATGAATGAGTTCCACTATTCCGAAAATGCCTAAGGACAAAAACAAATAATAGGTCATTTGCGGGTGATTGGCAGCAATTTGTAAAGATAGAAATAAGGTCGTAAGGATAAATCCCCACACATATTTCCTCTGATACAACAAATAAACACCTGCAACAAAAGGAGCAAAATAAGCAATAGTATGAATTTTAGCATTATGTCCGGAGCTGATAACAATAAAGAAATACGTGGAAAAGGCAAACATGATACTTCCTAAAAGCGCATACTTCCAGTTTTTCAGCCATACCATTCCCAAGAGGAAAAAGCCGCTTAACAGCAGAAATAAATAACTGGCAGGAGTAGGAAATACTCGTATTATCCTGTCTATGCTTTTGATAATATCGGAGGGGTAATTAGCTCCCATCTGGTAGGTAGGCATTCCTCCAAACATCGAATTACTCCAGTAGGTATCTTCCCCGTGGATTTGCCTGTATTCTTCCAATTCATGAGCTCCTCCCTTATAATGTATAATGTCGGGCTGTGAAATATATTTTCCGGACAATAACGGAATAAAATAGGAAAAACAGATGATTATAAATAGTAGTAAACATCCTGTTACGGGTAACAAATAGTTATTTTTTTTCATTGTTTTCAGTTTCTACTTCTTCATAATCTACAGTTTCAGCGTTCCAGTCTATATCTTTCTTAGAGCGTTGTTTTTGTTCTTTAAATTGATACTTTCCCGAAGAAGTATGAGCCTTGGGTGAAGAGCTAAACAGTCTGTTTAAAAATTTAAAGACAAAATAGGCAACAACTGCAAATAAGATAAATTCTAATAATTTTGCCATTTTTTATAATTTTTTTAGGTTTTTAACCATTACGTTAAACTATTAAAATTTAATTAATGTACGTATTATTTTCTGTTTTTTGAACAACCAGTTCAGATTCCTCTCCCTTTTTGGCAGATTTGGTCTCGGTCACAGTCAAATTAAAATTAGCTTTGGAAATCCATCCGGATTTATTATCCAGTATAATTTTGCCGCTTTGGGAGCCTTTCAGCGATATTTTATAAGTAACGCCTTCCACCACTTTAGACTCCGATTTAGAAGGAATAATACCCTGAACACGAATTTCCGTAGTATTTTCGTCTACTTTCACCAATTGATTGTATCCTTTGCCCTTTTTGGAAGGATCGTTATTCCATTTTTCCCCGATCTTCAGTCCTTTAGCCGGAAATTTCATCAGGGAACCTTCAAATTGAGTTTTAAATGCTTCAGGATTTATATTTTGTTTGAGTACATTCATAAATCCATTGAGTTCCTCTCCGCTTAATTCTCCGCTTAGGGAAGATTTCGCCTTGTTGTATAGGGCATCCATTCCGGTAATTTCGGAGACATTTCCATAAATATCCATATTCAGGGTAAAAGTTGCCTCGCTAATGATCTTATAGATCTTCCACATTTTTGCCTGATCCGGATCTTCCGGTTTTTTACCGTTTGTATCAAAAACGGATTGTTTACCATCTGCCCGGATAACGACTTTTTTTCCACCCATTTTTACCTGTAAGGTATATTTTCCGTCTTTTACATTCAGCACGGTAAAACTGATGGGATCATAAGACTCCTGAGTTATGGACTGGCTTTTATCTCTGAAAGTGACGATTTGTTTATTTACCCCTTTGGAATTAAAAGAATAGGTTTTTCCGGGTTCTAAAATATATTTTAAGTGATATAAACTATCCTCATCCTGATATATTCCTGTTTTTATTGCCTCAGGCTTAGTTTCTCCAATATCCCCGGAGTTGCCAAGAAGAGGAGTGGTTTTATCTGAATTAACATTTTCTTTTCCCTTAGCAGTTGAAGACGAATTATCCAATAGCTTTGACTTTTCCTCATTTTTACATGAAATGAGAGTTTTACAAGACATAAATGCTACGAGTAAGGTAAATATTACGTACAATTTTTTCATTAGTATCAAAAATTTTTCGCAATTTACTAAAGATAATTTTATTTAAATTAAAAAGACCAAAAAACGTGCAATATTTAACAGGTTATTAGGGAATGATTGGTTGCAAAAATGATACATGAACGATTGGTAAATAAGTTTTGCAAATAGGCTTAGTTTTTTGTTATGAATAATTAGCTATATTTGATTAAAAAATTAACTTATGAAAAAAACATTTTTATTAATTACGATCATTTTATTTATTCCTGTATTTTCCTATTCTCAAGACATTAATTTTAAAATTATTGCTAAAGACAAACAAGAATATACAGGTGTAATGAAAAGATTTAAAATTAAGTCTGGTTCTAAAAAGATTAAAATTCCTACTGAAAATGGAAAAATAGCCTTGTTAAGTAAAGATTTAACAGATATTTATGTATGGACTACTTCTGGTAAAGCTCATTTAGTACATATGCCATATAAAATGATATTCAAAAATAAGGTCTTGAATAGAAGGGCATTTTGGTCTGTTAATGTTATAACAACACCTAAACTTAATTTATACGAAGCAGGCCAGATATATCAGATGAGAAATTCATATTTATTAATTAAATCATCAGGTCAAAAAGGATTCGTAGGAATGAATTATTTTTTTAAAAGACCTAATGAGGAAAGTTTGGTATACATAGGAGATGATTCACCAGTAGTAAATCCAAATGTGTTCTTACGCCAAATGGCCAGAAATTATTTTTCTGATTGTCCGGATCTAGCTGAAAAAATAATGGAAAGAGAATTTAGGTTTAAAGATAGAGAGAAAATTATTGATTATTATAATAGTCAATGTAAATAAATAGAAAAACCCTCTGCTTATGAGGGTTTTCATATTTTTACGGATTTTTAAATACTGTTTACTGTATCTCTTGAAATCTTTAACTTTTTAGAAATCTGACTAAGATTCAGGCTGATTAAAATCCTTTGACATCGGTATGAAAAAGGTGTTTCTAATTAGCTCCTACGTTAATCAGATCGGCAAAAACTCCTGCGGCCGTCACTTCTGCTCCCGCGCCGGGACCTTTTACAACCAGCGGATTGTGTTTGTACCTTTCGGTAGTAAAGGATATGATGTTATCGCTTCCTGTAAGGTTATAAAACGGGTGGGAGTTGTCGATAAGTTTCAGTTTTACGGAAGCTTTTCCGTTTTCCAGCTCACCTATGTATCGAATTACTTTATTTTCTTTTTCTGCTTTTTCTTTAATTTCATTAAAGTAAGAGTCTGATTTTTTCAATTCTGTATAAAAATCTTCTACAGAAGAAGCTCTGGTACAATTTTCAGGTAGTATGGCGCCCAGTTCCACTTCATTTTCTTCTATGGAATAGCCGGCATCACGTGCCAGAATCATTACTTTTCTCATAAAGTCTTTTCCACTCAGGTCGTCCCGAGGATCCGGTTCTGTATATCCTAATTCTTGTGCTTTTTTAACTATTTCATAGAAAGAAACATCGCCTTTGAAATTGTTGAAGATATACGAAATTGTTCCGCTTAGAATTGCTTCTATTTTTATGATGCGGTCTCCGCTGGTCATCAGGTCTTTTAAGGTGCGTATGATGGGAAGTCCTGCTCCTACATTGGTTTCATAAAAGAAATCAACCCCTCGTCTTCGGGCTGTATCTTTTAGTGTTTTGTATTCCTGATAGGAGGAGGAATTGGCAATCTTATTGCAGGTGACCACGGATATATTGGATTCAAATAATTCTTTATAATATTTACCCGGCTGAGGACTCGCAGAGTTGTCGATGAAAACACAGTTTGAAAGATTCAGCAATTTTATTCTGTTTACAAATTCATCCAAATCAGCCTTTTCTCCGTTTTCCAATACTTCCTGCCAATGGTTAAGGTCTATGCCCTCTTCGTTGATTGTCATTTTTCTGGAGTTGGCAATACCGGCAATTTTCACCTCAATGTCATTATTTTCACGTAAGAAATTGCTTTGTTTTTGGATTTGCCGAAGTAGTGTTGCGCCTATATTTCCGGTTCCCACACTAAAAACATGCAGGGTTTTAGTCAGTTGGGTAAAAAAGATATCGTGTACGGCATTAAGGGCTTTCGATATATTTTTGCGTTTTATTATTACCGAAATATTATATTCTGATGATCCCTGAGCAATGGCATGAATGTTAATTCCGTTTCGTCCCAATGCGTGAAAAAGTTGTCCGGATATTCCCGGAGTTTGTTTCATATTTTCCCCGACAATTGCCAATACGCAGAGGTGTTCTTCGATAGTAGGCGGATTTAGTTTATTGGTTTCCAATTCCAGTTCGAATTCGGTTTTGAACAGTTCTCTTGCTTTTTGCACATCTTTAGGCTCAATGGCAAAAGTAATGCTGTGCTCTGAGGATGATTGTGTGATAAGAATAACGTTGATTTGTTCTCTTGCCAGCAGGGAAAATAATTTTCCGCTGAAACCTATTTTTCCAACCATTCCGCTTCCGGTAACATTGATCAGACTTATGGAGTTGATCGAAGATATTCCCCGTATGGGATACGGATTTTTTTCTATGGTTTGTTGTATCCGGGTTCCTTTAAAACCAGGATTAAAGGTATTGCGGAGAAGTATTGGGATTTTTTTTCGGAAAGCAGGAATCATGGCAGGAGGATAAATTACCTTTGCCCCGAAATAAGAAAGTTCCATGGCTTCCGTATAGGAAAGCTCTGATAGAGGGAAGGCTTTTTTAACTACCCGGGGATCTGCGGTCAACATTCCGTCAACATCAGACCATAGTTCTATTTCTTCAACATCCAATGCTGCACCGAAAATGGCGGCAGTATAGTCACTTCCTCCTCTTCCTAAAGTCGTAATTCGATTATTCTCGTTTGAAGCTATAAATCCGGTTGCAAAAAGTATATTATCTTTATGGGAGGAAACAAATTCCTGTATTAACTTTTCTGTTTTCGGGGTGTCTACTCTGGCATTTCCAAAATTGCTGTCGGTTTTTATCAAAGCAGAGGTATCGACAAACAGGCTTTTAGGAAAATATTGTTTTGCTATCTGACTTAATAAAAAGGTAGAACATTTTTCTCCATAGCTCAAAATAAAGTCTTTGCTTTGAGAACTTAGTTCACGCAGGCTGTAAACCCCTTGAAGTAAATCTTCTATTTCATTGATATACAATTTTATTTGGGTGAAAACCGGATTTTGGTTTCTCACTTCGATCATTTCTTTAATAACCGTGAAATGTTTTTGTTCGATTTCCGAAAGTCCGGACTTGAAATCGTTACCTTCAGAAGCCGCATAAGCCAGATCCGTTAAAAGATTTGTAACTCCTTTCATTGCGGATGAAATAACAATAAAATTCTCTCCTGAAGAATGTTTTTGTTGCAAAATATCTAAAATATGACGAATACTCTGACTTGAGCCTACGGAAGTTCCTCCGAATTTTACTATTTTCATATGGTAGTTACAATTTAGTACAATTTTAGTGATTTTTTACAGGATAGAAAAATATTAATTTCAAAAAGATATAGCCTTTACTTATTTAACAACAGGGCTGCTTCTTTAGCAAAATACGTCGAGATCAGGCTGGCTCCGGCTCGCTTTATGCAGGTCAGGCTTTCGATTATAGTTTTGTCATTGTCTAACCATCCGTTTTTAACTGCAGCTTTTATCATGGCGTATTCTCCGCTTACCTGATATACGGAAACAGGCACGTCTACAATTTCATGTAATTTGGATACTATATCCAAATAGGGAAGTCCCGGTTTCACCATGATCATGTCAGCGCCTTCTTCAATGTCTTTTAACGCGTCATTGATCGCTTCTCTGCTATTGGCATAATCCATCTGATAGGTTTTCTTGTCTCCAAATCCCGGAGCGCTGTCCAAAGCATCTCTGAACGGTCCGTAAAACGAACTGGCATATTTGGCTGCATAGCTCATAATTCCTACATCGTAAAATCCGTTTTCTTCCAAAGCCTGACGAATGGCAGCCACCCGTCCGTCCATCATATCGCTGGGCGCTATAAAATCCGCTCCGGCTTCGGCATGACTTAAACTCATTTTCACCAAGGCATCTACAGTGGCATCATTGAGAATCTTCCCGTTTTCTACAATTCCATCGTGTCCATAGACAGAATATGGGTCTAAGGCTACATCGGGCATGACTACCATTTCCGGAACGGCATCCTTAATCGCTCTGATGGTTTGCTGCATCAATCCGTTTTTATTCCAAGCTTCTTTTCCTGTATTGTCTTTCTTATCGTTGCTTACTTTAACGTATAAATTAACGGCTTTGATTCCCAACGTCCATAATTCTTTTACTTCTTCTACCGTCAGATCCAACGAACGCCTGTAAATTCCCGGCATGGAAGGTATTTCTTCTTTAATGTTATTTCCTTCTGTGATGAAAACAGGCAGCATGAAATCATCTGTGGTTATTGTTGTTTCCCGTACCAGATCACGTATGGACTGATTAGCTCTTATTCTTCTGTTTCTGCTGAAAATTATCATTGTAGTGTGAATTTTTTATGTTGTTTTTTACATTTTTATCCCGCTTCGGTCGGCAAAGTATTCTGCAAATCTTCGTATCTCATCGGCTACATCTTCTTCATCTGTAGCTTTTTGATAGGAATCTCCCAGAGAAATAAAAACCTGATGAAAGAAACGTTTCATGTCGTCTACAGGCATTTCTTTTGTCCATAAGTCTATTCGTAAAGCTTCTTTGGTTTCGTCATCCCAAACAGATAACAAAACGGCTTTGGTATCGGCTCCGACAATTCCTCCGTCCGGGGCTGCCCAGACAATTTTTTCCGGAATATGATTTTCATCCAACTGTATATTAAAATTTATTTCCGTCTCTTTCATCGTACTTTTATTTTCTGGTTTTATTTTTTCTGTTCTTTTTTATTGTTCTTCCTGATCGTTATTTCCTGTCTGTTGGGGTTTATACTTAGACCGGGCAAAAATTTCCTCATGATTGGGGTTTTTAATAAACTCCTGCAAACTGACTTTCGGATTTTCGGTCAGATATTTTCTGCTTATCTGCCATCCGATCCAATTTCCTATCTGTCCCGGACTTTTTGCATCTGCTTCCGTATAGAATTTGGAAAAGGGAGCTATCGACAAAAACCGGTCTGCCAAAGATATATCGTCACTAAAGATGTAATTGTTCTGAATAAAAAAATTCCAAATTTCAAATTCATTTGACTTTGCCCAATCTATCTGTTCTTTTGTGTAACCCAGTTTGTAGCAGTCGTCTGTATCAGGTAAGAAAGCATCTTCCATAATTAGTATTTTACCTTGATAAATCATTTGAGAAATAAACGATTGGGCTGTGAGTTCTCCGGGAATCCAAGACATTTTTTTTATTATCGTTCCGGCTGCTTTAGAGGATAAAAAAGACGGATCCATCGTCCTTTGAAGATACCGATCAATTTTCATCAGATCATAATACTTATTTCCATATCCCAGAAAACAATCCGAGGCAATAAACAGATAATTTTGTTCGGGAACGTAGGTGACGGGAGCGAGATAATCCTGAATGAAAGAGGAATAAAGGAAAACTTTAGGTTCTTTAAAATCCGGATAATAATATTTAATATGCCGGAATAAGTTCGTCATATCCGATTTGATCTTCTTACTATCAATCTTTTGTTTTATTTGGGCATAAATATTCAGTTCTGTGGTATCTCTTCTTTGTTTATCATATTCCGAATCGGGATAATCAGCATCTAAATAGAAAGGATATTTTTTTCTGAATTCGGGAATAGACATCTGTAAATTATAAAAATCATCGGAAATATCTACAACATCCGTATTTACTTCTATTTTACTTACGTCTACATTCCATCGTTCGTTGTTTTCACTCTCTTTAGAACAATTCAGTACTAATGTTACTATTATTAGATATTTAAGAAATTTCATTATCTTTACAGTTAATTTTTTTGAAAAATACAAAGATACAATATTATGCGAAGAACAGAAGTAATTTCCCACATTGTTAAATGGCTGAGTGATTATCTTGTCCAATCGGGAGCAAAAGGTTTTGTAGTGGGTGTTTCGGGAGGTATTGATTCTGCCGTGGTTTCTACGCTGGCTGCTAAAACCGGCAAACCGGTTTTGTTGCTTGAAATGTCTATCCATCAACCTCCGGATCAGGTTTCCCGCTCACAGGAACATATAAAGAATCTCATCGAAAAGTTTCCTAATGTAACGGGAAAAAATATAGATATTACCCGAACTTTTGAATCTTTAAAGGCAGATCTATCCGTGGATGAAGGAAATAAGAACAATAATTTGTCTTTAGCTAATACTCGTTCCCGCTTACGAATGATAACTCTTTACTATTATGCCGGAATAAATAATTTTCTGGTTTGCGGGACAGGAAACAAGGTTGAAGATTTTGGAGTGGGATTCTATACTAAATATGGAGACGGTGGAGTTGACATAAGTCCTATTGCTGATCTTTTAAAAAGTCAGGTGTACGAATTGGCAAAAGAATTAGGCGTTTCCGAGTCCATTCAAAAAGCAAAGCCTACGGACGGATTATGGGCTGACGATCGTTCCGATGAAGACCAGATAGGAGCCACTTATCCTGAGTTGGAATGGGCGATGAGCGTTCATGATGATCATACAGTTTCTGATTTCTCGGGAAGAGAACGGGAGGTTTTTGGTATTTATGATCGGCTTAATAAACTGGCACAACATAAAATTAATCCTATTCCGGTTTGTAAAATTCCGGAAGATCTATTGAAGTAATCACCGGCTGCTTTCTTTGATAAACGAAGGAAATCAGTTGTTGTAATAAACTTTCCGGAAAAATAAAAACCTGCCCTGATATTATTTCAGGAGCAGGTTTTCTTTTATTATATGAATGAATTACTTTTTCTTTTTAGCGTCTTTTTTTATTCTTTCTTCAATTTTTTTAGCTCTCTTTGCGCTATCGGGATGACTGGAAAGCATTTTTGCAGTGAAACTCTGAGTTTCTCCATCACCAGCCAGCTTGTTAAAAGCGCTAACCAAAGCCTGAGGATCTTTTCCATTAGCTACTAAAAATTCGTAAGAATAACCATCGGCCGCGGATTCTTGTGATTGGGAAAATTGAGCTCCTGTTAAATTTACAGCCAGATTTCCTATATCGGATTTAAGTAAATCTGAAACTGTTCCGGAAGAAGAGCCTGCGAATTTTGTAGCTCCTTCTGCTAAAAGGGCTTGTTTATACGCTTTTTTTGAATGTTCCAATTTTACATGTCCTATTTCATGGCCGATAATCCCTAATAATTCATCGTCTGTCATAATATCCATAAGCGAAGAGAATACCCGAACACTTCCATCCGGACAAGCAAAAGCGTTTATATCCGTTACGTAATAAACCTTGTAATTTAAATTCAAACCGTCATAATTTTTATAGGGGCTGAATATTTTTTCCAGACGATCGGCATAGGCTTTTTTCTTTTTGTCCTTATCTTTAGTAGTACAAACCGGATTGTTTTCATCCATCCATTTTACGGACTTGGATGCGGCTTCTGCTATTTCAGCGTCTGTGACAGTAAAAGCTTTCACCGCCGATGCTGCAGCGTCTACTTTAGTTTTCATCTTATTAAGAATCTGCGCATTGAAACCTGCAATTACGAAACAAGCCAGCGAAAAAGTAAGTAAAGTCTTTCTCATAATGATTTTCTGTATTTATTTTGACACAAATATATATATTTTTCATTTATCCCCTATCTTTTTAACTATTTTCACAAAAATTTTGGGATATAATCCTTTTATGCCAAAATCTTATTATACATTAAAACGAAAATGCATAATGTCTCCGTCTTTTACAATGTATTCTTTTCCTTCTACGGATAATTTACCGGCTTCTTTTACTTTTACTTCCGAACCGTATTTTATAAAATCTTCATAAGCAATAACTTCCGCCCGAATAAATCCTTTTTCAAAATCGGTGTGTATCACTCCTGCCGCCTGAGGTGCCGTCCATCCTTTTTGTATTGTCCAGGCTCTCACTTCTTTAACTCCGGCAGTGAAATACGTTTGTAAATCCAAAAGCTTGTATGCCTGACGAATCAAACGGTTAACTCCCGGTTCTTCCAATCCGAGCTCTTCTAAAAACACCTGTCTTTCTTCATAGGTTTCCAACTCAGAGATGTCTGCTTCGATTTGTGCCGCTAAGATCAACACTTCTGCTTTTTCATCTTTAACTTTCTCTTTGACTTTTTCTACATATTCATTTCCGCTTCCGGCAGATTTTTCATCAACATTACAAACATAAAGAATGGGTTTAAAGGTAAGAAGTTGAAGTTCCGAAATTATGGGGAAGGTAACCTCATCTGTTTCAAATTCCCGGGCATTTTTACCTTCTTCTATAAAGGCGTATAATTTTTCTAAAACGGAAACTGTCAGCTGTTCTTCTTTGTTTCCTGCCTTTGCTGCTCTTTTTGATTTATCCAGCCTTTTTTCAATGGTTTCCAAATCTTTTAATTGCAATTCCACATCAATGATTTCCTTATCCCGAACCGGATCTATGGTGCCTTCCACATGGGTGATATTATCATTTTGGAAACAACGTAAAACATGGATGATAGCATGGGTTTCTCTGATGTTTGCCAAAAATTGGTTTCCTAATCCTTCTCCTTTGCTTGCTCCTTTTACCAATCCGGCAATATCCACTATCTCCACTATTGCCGGTACCACTCTTTCAGGAACTACTAATTTCTCCAATTCATTCAACCTGGGATCGGGAACAGAAACAGTTCCTACATTAGGTTCTATGGTACAAAACGGATAATTTGCCGATTGTGCTTTTGCGTTAGATAAACAATTAAATAAAGTAGATTTTCCTACATTGGGTAACCCAACAATTCCGCATTTCATATTTGAAAAATTTGCAGCAAATATATAAAATTAAAAATTAAGCTTATTCTCCCGTTTTGGTTGAATTTATAACCGTTAAAGTAATTGATAAAAACGTTATCTTTACATGGGATTTTATTTTTACTAATTGATTTATGCATGTAAAAACACACACATTTACGTACATGCTTACATTATTTCTTTTATGCACAATCATACATGCACAGAAAAAAAGTGATTGTGAAAATAATGGAAGTGAGTTTATGTTTGTTTTTTCCAATCCGAATGCTTTAAAGATCTTAGGGGGAGTAGAGAAAATTGAGATGTCCGGTCGATTACATATAGAAGGAACTCCTTCTGAGGCGGTACAAATAAACAATAAAGAATATATTATCCCTCCTGACGGGTACTTAATCGTTGAAGAAGCCTTTCCTCCGGTTCCGTATGAATTTTCCGATAAAAATATTATTCGAATAAATGCCCGTTCAGCCATATCTGTAAATGCCGAAAGAGCTTCAAAATTCAGCGCTCATAATTTTCCTGTAATTCCGGTTTCCCTATGGGGAAAGGAATACATCATTCCCGGTTATGAAGACCAGTCTAAGATGTATAAGGTAAACAATTTTATAGATATTATAGCTAAAAATAATAAAACCCATGTTTCCATAACGGATACCGAGGGTAACATTATAAAAAAAATCACCCTGAAGGCAGGACAAAACTACGAGTATAACAGTATTGAAGATTTGACAGGGTATTCAATAAAGGCTAATAAAAACATAGGAGTGATCAGTGGGAATCATTGTTTAAAGATTTCCGCCGCCTGTGATCATACGGCATTAATGTTATATGATACCTCTAAACTGGGGACTCATTATTACAACTCAGGAACTTCCTTTTTCAGTAATACTGCCATTCACCGGTTAGTTGCCTTCCGGGATAACACAGAGATAAAGATTGACGGACAACCAATTGCCGTGTTAAAAAAAGGAGAATATTATGAATATCATTCAGAAGATCCTCATGTAATCGAATCTTCGGATCCTATTTTGGCTTATTTGATCTTTGACAGAGGCTCTGTTTCCGACCCTGAACATTCTGTAGATCCTTCTTCCATACTTCTTCCTTCGGTTAATAATGCCGTGACTTCAGCAAAATTCACTTTTCCTGATCATATGATCTATTCTAAAGATATACAGATCATAATGAAAACAGACAGAATACATACTTTTCGGGTGGATAACCATATTCCTGATGCTGAATGGAATCCTTTTCCTTACGATTCTTTGGTTTCTTATGCGACATTAAGTTTTTATGATAATTATCCACACAGCCTTTCCACTACTGAGCCCAACACCGCATTTATACCTTTATTGATGGCTCGCGGAATGGATGTAAGCTTAGGAACTACTTTAAAAACAGGATTTCATAATCTTTTCACGGGTGAAGATCCCAATTGTCCTGAAAAACGGTCTTCAAACCAAAAAGAAGAAATTCCTTCACAAAATAAGACTGATAAAATTTTTTTAACGGATACAAATAAACCTATTCTGGTGGAAAAGAAAGTTATTGATGTTTTAATTTTTGATAATGCCCAAGAGGATGGAGATATTATTTCTATTTATCTGAATGACATATTGATTTATCCTAATGTACAGGTACTTAAAGACGGTGTAACTTTAGAAGTAACTTTGGAAAAAGGACAGAATACACTTGATATAAAAGCAGAAAATGAGGGAGGTATTTATCCCAACACCGCAGGCATTACTTTTGATGACGGAAAAACCTTACAGACCCTTATTCTCCATAATAAAAAGGGACAAAGTAAAAGTTTAAAAATTATTTCCAGATGATTTTTTAATTTTAATCAATTTCCTAATGTATTGTCTTAATTCTTTCGACTTGTAAAATTCCGTACAATTATAAATTATCATATTAGGGTTGGAAAAATCATATCCGGTATAAACATTATAACCTTTATAGAAGTCCATAGTTTTATCTTCCACATATTTTTCCAGACTTTCTATTGTTTCTACTGAAATTGGGTTTATTTGAACAATGGCGGCTTTTGTAATATCTTTGGAATTAAATGTATTATCTACGGCTCTATAATTATTAGTTATACAAGAACATAATGCATATGTTTTCAGTTCGCTTACTAATTTATTTTGACAAAACATAAAACCATGAAAAAAAAATAATACTCCTGTTACCAAAACCGGTTTATTCATTTTAATTCCCATAACAATATTTCATTGGTTTGTATTATTACCCTTTTTCCATTTGCTTCTCTTTCATATTTCATATGAAAATAATAAAGCTCATTATCATAGTCATCATGTTGAGAATCTCCCGGATAAACCAAGTGAGCCCCGTCCCAAAGAGTAAAATGCCCTGTAGCATCACCCCATCCTGAAACTTGAAACATGATAATTCCTTTCTTTGATTTTATATCCGCCCAGTCTTTATCGGACATTTTTTGTTTTGTTTCTCCAACTTTTGCAGTTTTCAAAAGTATTTTTTTATCAGGATTTCCAAATAAAAATTTTATATATGCCCCCAACGGTTTTACTCTGAACCAATAATTATTTCCGTCTTTTCCTTTTAAAACCCCGTTGGTACCCCCTTTATCCCTGTGATTTGCATCAGAAGAAGGGAGTTTTATTCCGCTTAGATTTAGCCCTCTGCTCATTCTGATGGCACAGGAATTAATATAAGGGGAATCGTATAATTTTTCCGGTGTGTCGTATGGAGAAAGGGTTTTGCCTCCAATATCCTTATAAAGATCAAAGGTTTTTATATTCGTACCGGGATAATTTTCATGCATAGTGTCCCACTTTGGTCTTGTAACTGTAATAGGTGGAACGGTTACGCCTTCTGAGCTTTCACCCTGATCATTTGATTCGGGAATGTTACGGTTGTTTTTATTATTCATAACTTAACTTTTGAAAAATTACTGATTTTTTATAATTACCGAAACGCTTAAGCAAGTGAGTTTATTTTATAAATGTGGGGGAAATTTAAATTTAACACTAAAACCGTATAATAAAAAGAGAGTAATTAGTTTCTCCCATGTGTTTTTATTAGGGGAGGGGAGGGGATGAAGTAAATATTGCAAAGAATTTTGTCGGAAGAAGCTATATACCTTATAAATAACTTATTGCATAGCAATTCTGTTTTCCTTTAGAGGAAATTAGTAGTAGTAAATAAACTGCAAAACCCTACATTGCCTTGTCTTCATATCGTTCTGACAAGACCCTATCAATAAAATTTCGTGTTTTTTCTACAAATCCGTTTTAGCGGGTGTATTTGCCTTTTGCTTCCCGTCTTTCAGATCGTCAATACTCTCTTAACCGATTGGGGTACGATAATTTTTTTATTGCTTATGACGTTCTCCTTTTTAGAGCCTGTTTAAATTTTATTGCGATTATATTTTATTGCTATTTTTGAGATGGATTTTTTGCTTTTTATTTGAAGATTTAGCGGGCTAAATCAAAAAGAAAAAGTGAAAAAGACACTCAAAAGAGCTTAAAAAGAATGCAAAATATAATTAGAACCTAAAAATAAATATTTGAATAAAATTTAAACAGGCTCTTAGATTTAAAATAAATCCGTGCACCTGTATGTACATTCTCGTTTTTTGGATTTTATTTGTAGATGTACGGTTTTGAACTTGTGTTATCAGTCTTTGGCTTAGGTTGTTTAGTTGTCTGCCCGGTTGCATTTGATTTACCATTTGCTGATGGAGTGTAAATATTGCCGCGTTGGGAAGCAGTATAATATTCCAAAGCCTGAGGCATGATCTTATTTAAATCTATAATTCGTTTTTGAGGATCCGGATGAGTCGATAAGAATTCCGGCGTGCTGCTGCTTCCGGTGTTCTCAACCATTCTTTGCCAGAAAATAGGGGCTTGTCTGGGATCATATCCTGCCATCGCCATAATATACAATCCCATAGTATCTGCATCTGTTTCTTGTTTCCTTCCGTAACGCAGTAAAGTCAATCCGCTGGCAACAGGATAGTATTGGTTAATTATACCCTGCATGGCTTCATTATTGGTTACTCCTCCTAACAATTGCCCCCCGATTCCCGCCACATAAGCCTGCGAAATTTTTTCAGCGCCATGTCCTGCCAGTGCGTGGGCTATTTCATGCCCTAAAACAACGGCTAATCCGGTATCGTCCTTACATACGGATAAAATTCCGGTATAAACAGCCACTTTGCCTCCGGGCATACACCATGCGTTTATGGTTTTTGGATCATCTATCAATGCAAATTGCCATTCATACCCCTCCAGTTCGGAAGCCTTCCCTATCGACTTATAATATGCCTCCGCCGCATTTTTTATTCTGTTTCCCACCTCGCTCACTTCCTTAGCCTGAGAAGTTCCCGTGATTATTTTGCTGGAAGATAAAACCTCCTGATACTGCTGAAAAGAAGAGGGGAGGATCTGGGAATTGGAAACCAAACTCAGAGATTTTCTTCCGGTTAAAGGATTAGTAGCGCAAGCAACTGTCAATAAAACTGCTACAAACAATAATAAGGTTTTTTTTGTTTTCATAATCTGATAATTAATCTTAACTATGTAGCAAATTTATTAATTAATGTTCTTAAATTTGCAACGTTTTAAATAACATAAAAATCAAAAAATATGCCTTACTTATTTACATCCGAATCGGTATCGGAAGGCCATCCAGATAAAGTAGCAGATCAAATATCTGACTCGATCTTAGATAATTTTTTAGCGTTTGATCCTGAATCCAAAGTAGCCTGCGAAACTTTGGTTACCACAGGGCAGGTAGTATTAGCCGGAGAAATCAAATCCAATGTATATATTGATTTACAGAAGATTACCCGTAATGTCATCAAAAAAATAGGGTATACTAAAAGTGAATATAAATTTGAAGCGGAATCTTGTGGAATTTTATCCGCTTTACACGAACAATCTTTAGACATCAACCGTGGGGTTGATAAGGGAATTAAAGAAGAACAAGGCGCCGGAGATCAGGGAATGATGTTCGGATATGCTACGAACGAAACGGATAATTACATGCCTTTGGCTTTGGATATATCCCATAGCATCCTAAAGGTTCTGGCACGCATCAGAAAAGAAGGACGAATCATGACGTATCTTCGTCCGGATGCCAAATCACAGGTTACGATAGAATACGATGATAACAACAAACCCATTCGTATTGACACCATTGTGCTTTCTACACAACATGATATGTTTGATCCTGACGAAAAGGTGGTTTTAGATAAAATTGCCCAAGATGTTAAAAATATAGTAATACCGGAAGTAAAAGCAGAGTCTAAGGAAGAAGTCAGGGCTTTATTTGATGATAATATCACCTATCACATCAATCCGACGGGAAAATTTGAGATAGGAGGTCCTCATGGAGATACCGGGTTAACCGGAAGGAAGATCATAGTTGATACTTATGGAGGAAAAGGAGCGCACGGCGGTGGTGCTTTTTCAGGAAAAGACCCTTCCAAGGTAGACCGTTCCGCAGCGTATGCCACCCGTCATATTGCAAAAAATTTAGTTGCCGCCGGTGTTGCCGATGAAGTGTTGGTACAGGTTTCTTATGCCATTGGAGTAACCGAGCCCTGCGGAGTTTATGTAAACACCTATGGGACGTCCAAAGTCAATATTTCGGATGGAGACATTGCTTTAAAGGTGAAAGAATTATTCGATCTGAGACCCTATGCCATTGAAAAAAGGCTAAAATTAAGAAATCCCATCTATGCGGAGACAGCGGCATATGGACATATGGGAAGAAAAAATGAAATCGTAACCAAAAGATTTGAGAGAAATGGCGATAATGGAAAAACTGAAATTAAAGAATTTGAAGTGGAATTATTTACCTGGGAAAAACTTGACTATGTAGATAAAATTAAAAAAATATTCAATCTTTAAATTAAATAATTAAAACTATAAACATGTCTAAGGTATTGGCTATTGATTATGGAGAAAAGAGAACCGGATTAGCCGAAACTGATGATATGCAGATTATTGCCAGTGGATTAGCCGGAATTATGACTCAGGATCTGATTCCTTTTTTGGAAAAATACATAAAAGAGAATTCCGTTGAGAAAATAATTGTAGGATTACCTGTCCGCCTAAACGGGGAATTGTCAACAGTAGAAAATTCCATTCAAAAGTTTATAAAAAAGAGTACCGCTCTTTTTCCTGAAATTCCCATAGAACGGGTAGATGAAAGATTCACGTCCAAAATGGCAGCCCATTCAATTAATTTAAGCGGGAAGAGCAAAAAAAAGAGGGAAAATAAACATCTGTTGGATGAAGTAAGCGCTACCTTGATTCTTCAAACGTATTTAGAGAAAAAATAAAATTATGATTTTACCGATATACGCCTATGGCGAACCTGTTTTAAGAAAAAAGTCCCGGGAAATTGATAAAAGTTATCCGGAGCTGCCCTTGCTGATAGAAAATATGTTTGAAACCATGTACAAAGCACATGGAATAGGCTTGGCTGCCCCTCAGGTAGGACTTTCCATCCGTTTATTTGTCATAGATGCCGTTCCTCTTTCTGAGGATGAAGAATATGCGGATATTAAAGAAGAATTGAAGGAATTCAAAAAAGTTTTTATAAACCCGAAAATCATTGAAAGAGAAGGAGAGCCTTGGAAGTTTAATGAAGGATGCCTGAGCATTCCCGATATCAGAGAAGACATCAAACGTCCCAAAACCATCACCATTGAGTATTATGACGAAAATTGGAACAAAAAAACGGAAATCTACGGTGACGTAAGAGCCCGAATCATTCAGCATGAATATGATCACATAGAAGGAATATTATTTACAGACCTGTTATCTCCTTTGAAAAAGAAATTATTAAAAGGGAAATTAGCTGACATAAGCAAAGGAAAGACAGACGTAGAATATAAAATGAAATTCCCATCGTATTAAAAATAAACAAAAACTCTAAATCATAAGTATATATCATTATGGATCTTACCAAAATCATTGCAATTACAGGAAAACCCGGATTATTTAAATTACTATCACAAACCAAAAGCGGATTCGTTGTAAAAGATCTGATCAGCCAAAAAAAATTATCTATGAGTGCCAGCAGTCAGGTAAGTTTATTGCACAATATTTCTATTTATACCCATGATGCCGACCTGCCTTTAGCTTCTGTGCTGGTTGCCATTTCAAAAAAACACAGTTACAAAGAAATAGAATTTGATAAAAAGGATTCTCAGAACCTCAGAACTTTAATGAAGGACGTTCAGCCGGATTATGCCGAAGATCGGGTATATGATTCCGATTTAAAGAAACTTTTCACCTGGTATAATATTCTGGTTAAAAATGAGGTTATAACAGAAGAAAGTGTTCAAACCTATACGGAAAATCTATCAAAATCAGAAGAAAAATCAGAAAAGGAAAGTACGACCCAATCCTGATAAGCGGAAATAAAAAGCACCGGACAAGATCAGAATTCTTTCTCCGGTTTGATGAACAGGGAAAAAACTTCTGTCAGAGAGAAGTCTGAAAAAGTATAAATGAGCTTAAATAATTACTAATAAGGCGCCTTTTTTATAAAAAGGCGCCTCTCTTTTCAGTATCTTTACAAATTATGAATACAAGAGAAGAAAATCTACGGGCTTTCGGTCGTTTATTGGATATAATGGATGACCTGCGGGAAAAATGTCCCTGGGATAGAACCCAGACCATTCAGTCTCTGAAAAATAACACCATTGAGGAAACGTATGAGCTGGCAGATGCCATACAAAACAACGATTTAAATGAAGTAAAAAAAGAATTGGGGGATTTAATGCTTCATGTAGTATTTTATTCAAAAATAGCCTCCGAAACCCAATGTTTTGATATAGGAGATGTTCTCAATGGAATTTGTGAAAAACTTATTTATCGTCATCCTCACATTTATGGAGAAACTCAGGTAACAGATGAAGAAGAAGTTAAAAGAAACTGGGAAAAGCTGAAATTAAAAGAAGGCAGAAAATCCGTTTTGGAAGGAGTTCCGTCTTCCCTGCCTGCATTGATCAAGGCGTATAGAATTCAGGAAAAAGTAAAAGGCATCGGATTCGAATTTGAAAACAACCGGCAAATTAAAGCCAAGATCAAGGAAGAAATTTCCGAATTTGAAGCAGAGAAAGATTCCGTAAGGAGGGAAGAGGAATTCGGAGATATTCTGTTCTCGCTGATCAATTATGCTCGTTTTAACAAAATAAATCCCGAAGATGCTTTGGAAAGAACAAACCGAAAATTTATCTCACGATTTCAGAAAATGGAAGAACTGGCAAAAGAATCCGGCAAAGAACTGTCTCTGCTTTCCCTGTCCGAATTAGACCTGCTTTGGGAAAAAGCAAAAGACACGGAACGATAAGATTAAATCGAAACGAATTCGGATTAGTGTCCTCTTATAATCCTTTTTACTGTTGTTTTGCAATGAGTACTAATCATTTTCACTAAATCCTGAAATGTATAGTTATTATTATTATTACTATTGTTATTTAATAGCGAATTGTTACTGTCGAAATAGAACTGAGCATCAAAAAACAGGGATTTCCTGTAATATTCCCACCATATATCGTATCGGAAACAATAAGAATTCCACGGTTTATCGGTTCCTTCATAATGTATGATCGCTCCCTTTGACGCATCGTTTATTTCATTTTCGGAAAATCTGCTTAAAAGCAGGGGTTTATTTGAAAATAAAAGGAAAAAAGAACTCTGTGTGTAGTTGTATCTTAAGGGTAAAAATTTTATTTTACCCTTACATACGATATTTATAATGTCCTGATCCTGAAATAGAAATTTCCTGGATGAATACAGCTTGAATTCAGAACAAATGTCGTTTTTGATCATTTCTGCTGAATTTATTAAAAGAAATCCCGCCTGAACATACGTATACGGATCCAAGTTTAGATCACGAACATACTGATTATATGTTTTATTATAGACGATAGCGTTTCCGGAAAATACTGCTGCCAGATAATAATTTGTAATATCCTCATTATATATATCGCTAAGACCTCTTTGGAATATAATATCAGTATCTGAATAAATAATCTTAGAATATTGAGGTATTAGCAGAGGAATCATCAACCGGTAATAGGTGGCTTTGGTTATACTCCTAACTTCAAAAGAGTCATTAAAATAATTGGATAGATCAATGAAATTGAAACAACAACGTTCATATTTTTGCGATATGTTTTGTAATTGTTGTTTGTCCGATTCGGAAACATCTTCCGAACATAAAATGAAAATATCGTAATATTCGTTTGGGTTGGAATTAACCAGTAAGGAAGTTATACAAACACCGGTTTGCATGATATAATTATGATCCGTAGAAAAAACAATGGGAATTTTATGCATAAAATTTAATTTAAAATTCTTTGTCGTATAACTATGCTTTTCAAATTTCTTAAAAAATCACACAATTTTTATGATATGGCTTAGCACACGACAAAAAAACACCTACAAAGAAAGTTAATGAAACAATCGCTAAAATTCATTTAAAAACACTGAAATTAATTGCATTATGGGATTATTTGTTGCATAATGCCTTTAAAAAAGAATATCAGTCTGGACAGCAAAAATACAGAACTTTCAGCAATATTTCAAGTTCATTTTACGGGGTATCTCAATTCGGTCATGCGCCTTATTGTTTATGAAAGAAGAAAATGCTTAAAAAAACTATGCAGGAAAATAACGGAATGAAATACACTATTGAGATGAAAAACATCTTGTACTATTTTAAGAGCTTGTTTAAATTTTATTCAACTATTTATTTTTAGGTTCTAATTATATTTTGCATTCTTTTTAAGCTCTTTTGAGCGTCTTTTTCTCTTTTTCTTCTTGATTTAGCCCGCTAAA
>JAISMV010000098.1 GCA_031276535.1 Flavobacteriaceae bacterium | reverse complement strand
TGTCTGAAATTTTAGTTTCTAAAGATATCATTAATCTGATTTTTGCAAATATCTGAATTTTTTATAAATGGGAATAAAGATTTTTAGGGTTATTCATTCTTGCTTTCTTTCGTGCAATTCCAAAAGATGTTAGAGCCTGTTTAAATTTTATTCAAATATTTATTTTTAGGTTTTAATTATATTTTGCATTCTTTTTTAAGCTCTTTTGAGCGTCTTTTTCACTTTTTCTTCTTGATTTAGCCCGCTAAATCTTCAAATAAAAAGCAAAAAATCCATCGCAAAAATAGCAATGAAAAATAATCGCAATAAAATTTAAACAGGCTCTAAAAAAGGAGCTATCCGAATTTTCCGGAAGTTCCTTTTCTTATTTTACTGTTTTTTAATTAAATATGTATAATTCGTTTTGATATACGTAATCCAAGCTAAAAAATTATGAAACATGAGGAAAATTATGCATCTTTTTTCAATAAGAATGCCCCGAATACTTGACAGAAATTAAAAAATGTCATACCTTTACACCCTCAAAAAAGAAGACTTTTTTACTCACAAAATGAATGTAACTCAAACCATTTTAGAAAATTGTCCCTATAGAAAACACGCTCCAGCCCTACATTTTAAAGAAAACAACCAGTGGAAAAGCTATTCATGGGAAGAATTTCACGATTTAATCGCACAAACAGCTAACGCACTGAAAGAACTGGGAGTTGTACCGGGAGAAAACGTAGCCATATTTGCAGACAATATGCCTCAGTGGATTATTACCGATCTGGCTATCATCAGCATCGGAGCGGTCACTGTGCCCATTTATGCGACGAGCACTTCCGAACAGGCAAAATATATCATCGACGAAGCCCAAATAAAAGTAGCTTTGGCAGGAAATCAAAAACAATACGACCGTCTGATTGAGTTATATGCACAAGAAACCCCATTGGAACACATTATTGCAGCTAAAAAATCAGTAAAGCTGAAAAGTAAATTTTCCCATTACTTTGATGATTGGATCAAAGACCAGTCAAAAGAACTTACGATATTCCCCCGGGAAAATGACGATGTTGCCTCTATTATTTACACTTCGGGCACCACAGGAGAACCCAAAGGAGCAATACTTACCCACCAGAATTTCATCAACGTTTTTGATTCACATATTCGGTTTTTCAATTTTTCACCGGAAAAACAAAAAGAAAATTCTTTGGCATTCCTTCCGCTCACCCATGTTTTCGAACGCTGCTGGACACTATTTGTCTTGTATTGCGGCTGGGAAGTAAGTATCTCCGAAGATCCGAAAGAAATAGCCCAAACCCTGAAAGAGGTAAAACCTACCACAATGTGTTCGGTACCTCGATTCTTCCAGAAAATATATATTGCCGTAAACGAAAAAATAGAAAACAGTTCGATAATTGCCCGCAAAATGTTCCGATGGTCAATTTCCGTAGGCTCCAGAGTTTCGGAACTAAAAAGAACAGGAAAGAAGATACCTCCTTTCTTAGCGTTTCGGTATCTGCTGGCAAAAAAACTGGCGTTTAAAAAAGTAAAGGAACAGGTAGGCGGAAACCTTTGGTTTATGCCGGTGGGCGGAGCTTCCATCACACCGGATATTACCCGCTTCTTTGATGCCATAGGAATACACCTCACCGTGGGATATGGCTTAACGGAAACTACGGCTACCGTAACCGCCTTTCCATTTGTAAACTACAAACACGGTACCGCAGGACAGCCCATGACCGGTGTACAGATAAAAATAGGAGAAGACGACGAAATTCTGGTAAAAGGCAACGGCATTTTCAAAGGTTATTATAAAAAAGAAGAAGAAACCCGAAAGGCTTTTACGGAAGACGGCTGGTTCAAAACCGGAGATGCCGGTGTGATAGATAAAGAAGGAAATCTTGTTATTGTGGACAGAATTAAAGATTTGATGAAGACTTCCAACGGAAAATACATCACTCCCCAACTGATTGAAAATTTACTAACGAATGATAACTATATCCAGCAGGCAGTGATCATAGGAGATGACAAACCTTACGTAACGGCTTTGCTCGTTCCTAATTTTGAGGCTTTGAAAACGTATGCGGAAGAAAAACTCAATCTTAAATTCAAGTCATTGGAAGAACTTATCAACATTCAGAAGATCAAGGATTTTTATACGGAAAGAATAAATGCCATACAAGTTCATCTGGCAGGTTTTGAGCAAATTAAAAAATTCCGACTGCTTCCGACAGATTTCAGTATGGAGCTGGGAGAGATAACCCCTACTTTGAAAGTCAGAAGGAAGATCGTTTTTGAAAAATTCAACTATCTGATTGAAGATATGTATATACACTAAACTGTGTTTTTAGAAAAAACATAACTTGTTTGATTAACTAAACGAACCAACCCGTGTTTCATACTTATGAAATCCGAAAGTAATGGACGAAATAAATCTCTTTGGGACTGATTGGTAGATTTACCCAACATAATTCGCAGAGTTTTTATATGCTAAAGGTATGAAATCTTGCAATTAATTGCAAGAAAAATAGATACTATTTTATTGAGTTGCAAAGGATTAAATACCTTTTAAGGAGAGACTATTTAACCTTACCACACGATATGGTAAAGATACCGTAATCATCTATCAACATACTTTCCTTTCTGACTCCATTAAAAGCAAAGACGCGGTCTAGCTCGTTTTGAGAACGGCGTCTCATTACCCAATCTTTACCTTGATGGCTGTTGAGTACATAAGCAATCATCTTAAGTTGAGGATGCCAAGGTTGTCCTGTGTAAATGATCGAGCTGTTGGGTTCGGATATAGAGACCGCACCCGATATGGCATTGCTTACCATTTGATTATCTTCGAATAATTCGAATATACCCGAAATGATTGTAATGTTGGGACTAAAGCCTAGTTTCTTATATGTTTCAGGATCAAAACAATCATAATTCGTAAAGCGCATTCCTTTTATTCCGCTCTCGACAATACGTTTTTGTCCAAATTCGATATTCGATTCCTTAAGGTCATTCACGACAATTTCAACATCAGGATACTTTTTCTTTATATCGAAAAGATAATTCCCTGTTCCACCTGCGATATCCAAAATCCGGACATGTCGGTTTTCTTGCTGAAGCCGAACTATTTGCTGTTCCAGTTGAACCAGCAAATTCTTTTTGCGTATACGGATTCCTCTCCAGCCTATTGCGTTTAAATAGAAATAATCCATCATTTTACCAATACCTGATTTTCCTTTAGGTTTGTTTTGGTATACATAGTCTAATGATATACCCGAATCGAAGCCATATTTTAACCCGATCTTCATGCCATTACTTAAAAACCCGATTTTGCCCAACATCCATTTTTGAACAGCAAAGTTTATACGATCAATCGAAGGGATTTGTTTAAGAGAAAGGGTATAGTATTCGTCTCGTGTAAATTTATCGGAACCCAGATTGATTGGAGGAGTCTCATTGTTGAAACTTTTTTCCATAAACCGCTTTATATGGTCATAGACTAAAGAATGGTCTTTTTCGAAAAGCAATCCATGATAAGAATCCTTCATTTCAATAAATTCTTTGTATTCGGATTCGATTCGAATAAAGAATTTCTTTTGTGCATCATTTTGCACCACATAATCCTTCCCTGACGAAAATACGATTGTAGGAATTTTTATAGCGGCAGCATCTTCAACAATCCTTTTGCCCGAATCTAAAAAGTCAACCAACATGGCTCCATTAATAGATTTTGTTATCAGCGGATCTGAATCGTAAGCCTTTTGTTGGTCTACATCATGTGTCAGCATTTTAGACTTAACATAGCTTTTTACTTCAAATTTAGGACTTAACTTGGCGCTTAAAGCAACAAATTGTTTGGCAAATGGAACATATAGTTTAATGCTGAATGCCGGAGCAAGCAGAGCCATACCTGCTATATCGGGAGCAAAATCGTGTACCCATGCCGAAGCGACGACACTGGTCATACTGTTTGCTACTATAAAGATGTCTTGTGTTTTTATTTCATATTTGTCTTTCAAGTAGGTCGTAAAAGCATCCAGATCTCGTACATAATCCATAAAAACAGCCGAAACCGTTTGTTTGGTATACCCATGACCCCGTAAGTCGTAACTGAATATATTGTAACCGGCAAACCGAGAATCAGTCGCAAATTCGGACATCCGCTCCGAATGCTCGTGTCCCCGATGAAGAATGATTATTGTTTTTTGAGATGGAACGTAATTCCATGCTCTATAAAATATTTCAGCATTATCAAAACTTAAAAATGTTCCTGTTTTCATCTTTTCAATTTCATTTACAGTAAATTAGAAAAATAGCGGGGAAATATTGCCTCAGGGTATCTTTCAGACACAATGGCAATAGCTTTTTCTGTACTTATGTTTAAATATCTTTTAATAAACATCGCTGCAATATACACACTTCTCGAATACCCCATCAGGCAATGAATATGTATTTTTTCGCCGGGCTGCAAAATTTTGTATTTCTCACAAATCAGATCAACTATAGATGTTACATATTCTTTCGAGGCATCTCCTACATCTAATATGGGGAAAGAATAATAAATAGAATTTTGCCTGATCATTTTATTCTCTTCCACTTCGGCAGACAAATCTATAACAATTGTTTTATCATCTATTCCAAATTCATTTACCAGCTTCGCAGAGTATAGCATTGCCCCTACAAAAATATGAGGGAATACTTCTCTGACAGGTTGTTTATTGTTCTTGCAAAAAAAACGCCTCATTATTTTATATGTGAAAATATACGGGAAATAAAGAATCGTATTAATCATACTGATTGTTCCGTCCTTTCTTTTCAAAAACCGCGCATTTGAATTTCCATAAGCCATCCCGACAAGGAATAACGCAAGGGATACCCACAAAATCAATAAACCGGAAATAGAGATATACTGATAGACGAGCAAAGCCATTAATATGAATAACATGCCTGACAGAAAAAATATAAACTGAATCCGAAAATTGCGGTTTTTATTGTTTGGGAAAACAAGGAATGTAACACAAACAAGCAACAAGGCTGCAACGATGTCGATGAAATGGTGCTGATAAATGGTAAGTGTTGAAATACTCATTATCAAGAGCCAAACTTCTGCTGCTGTTTTCCATCTTCCATTCAATTCCGTTCTCAGAATCGACCAAAAGACACATGCATAGCTGATGTGTAATGACGGCGCCTGATTGTAGTTCGTATCCCACGAATTCAGAAATTGATAGCACAAGTTCAAGAGAGGTGTCTCTACTTCGGGTTTTACAAAAGAATATTTGAGAGGAAAAATAATAAAACACAAACCCGAAACAATGGTTATGAAATTAATCCTTTTAGTCAGTAAGATAAGCTGGTTTCGTGACGAACACATAAAGAAAACCAATCCGAACAACAGACCACTGCTCATATAGGGTACTATCATCCACGAAAGGAACGGAATATGATATTCGAATCTGAAAACAAATGAGTCTACATTTCCAATATTCGAAACATACCACCCACTAAAATTATAGATTATGAGAAATAGAATATAGCTGGCCATAAGTCCTAAAAACTTATCTTTGAGGGTCGCTTTATATTTTATCTCTTTTGTGACCATCGGGCTTTCTTTTGCATGATGAAACTCAACAATCCCGAAGGCAGACAGGATAGAAAGCGAATCAGATATTTCATTTTAGAGGGAAAAATAATCATGTCCTTTTTCTTCTCAATTCCCTCAATAATGATGTTTGCTGCATATTCGCAACTTACTACGAAAGGTTTCTTTGACAGATCATTCTCATTAAGTTCCCTCAATTTAGGTGTATTGACATAGCCCGGAGCGATAATGGTCACATTGATTCCAAAGCCGGATAACGCCGCTTGATATGCATCTGCAATCTGAATCAAGGCTCTTTTCGACTTACTGTATATAGTTGCTTTAGGATAGTCGAGCAAGCCCGAGACAGATGTAATAACGGCTATGTGCCCTCTTTGCTGCCGATACATTTTTTCACGGGCAATCTCCATTGCATTTACAGCTCCTGCAATATTTACCTTCAACATATCTGTACTCTCTCTGTAAGATAGCTTACGGAATGAACTGTCGGAATAGTTCCCTGCCGAAACAATCATTATATCTAACCGGTCGTCAGCAAAATCGGATACGGCAGTATCTAATGCCTTTTTATCATATACATCCAACTGATACATTTTTAGCAAAGGATAATCTTTATCCAGTCGGACTTTACGGGTATCACGTCCGCAAATCCCTACACGATGCCCTGCATTTAGATAATTTACTGCAATAGCAAACCCGATTCCTGAGGTTCCTCCGGCGATAAATATATTCATTTGCCAAATTCTTTAATTACTTTATTATACCCATATTGCCACTGAATTTCCATATCTTGTATAAATTGATTATGTGATTCGGGTAATGACATATTAATTTTAAATTTTAGTAAATCAATATATTTTGTACAATAATGCCCTTTCAACGCCTGGGTTACATCTGTGGTATCTATCCAATGGTCGACATCTGTTTTTTCTACTTCTTTCAGCCGTTCGTTTCCACTATACCCCAAAACAGCACGTACAAGGGATTCTTCTATCTTCGTATAACGGTTTTTCTTTTCGAAGATAACAGACTCAGCCATTGCTTTAGCTAATTCTATAGGGGTGAGATCGATAGCTCCCCCTGCAAAAAACCGATCCTTGTAACGTACAGGCTGAACATAAAACATATCTGAGCTTGAAATCCGCATAGCGGTTGGCATGGCAACATCTGTAATGATCTCAATAGAAGGGTCGACAGCGCCGGATATATAATTCCCGGATTGAATTTCAATCGCTTCACAATTAATTCGCCGAGCTGTCTCTTTGTCTGTGAAAAAAACTTTTTTGTACAACTTCCTCCCATTTCTCTTCTTACCCGTATCTTTCCGTTCAAATAATATTTCGGAGCCGATGATAACGGATGGAATATTCAATCCGGCTATCGGGGATAATGAGGGTAGCTGAGGAGAAATATCCTGCGGCATATCTACTAAATATCTATCAAAAATATTCTCAATGTATGGAGCATTTTCTTTGGAAAGCATTTTTTTTAAGCAAAACCAACCTATGCGATAAAGTTTCTTTTGTCCGGTTAATTGAGTAGATCGTACAAAGTTGTATAATTCTTCAGACTGTAAATATTGTTTCCTTTCTACATTTGTTTTAAACGAATTAATAATAGTCGTTGCAATAGCTCCGCCACATGCTCCGATAATGAGATTGGGTGCAATACCTAAATCTTCCATTGCGGCAAACATACCACAATAAATACCAAAACGGGTTCCTCCACCGGAAAAGACAATTGTCCTTTTATATTTGTTTGGGGCGTATTCTACCATATTGTATCAACGAATGTACATAAAATATATGAACCCATAGTATATTGGAGTGATGAAAAGCAGGCTGTCTATTCTATCCAGCAAGCCGCCATGTCCGGGAATGAGATTGCTCGTATCCTTTATTCCTGCTTTCCTTTTGAAAGACGATATGTATATATCACCGCAAAATCCAAATACAGCAATCAATATTCCAATCAGAGAATAAACGATATGGCTTTTGTCCGGCAATAGGAATATTCCAAGCAAGTTAGATAGTATAGTTGTACATAACAGCCCTCCTATAAATCCTTCGACAGTCTTATTCGGGCTTATTTTAGGCGTTATTTTCTTTTTACCGAATGTTTTGCCTATCAGGTACTGGAATACGTCATTCAATTCTGTGAGTACAATTAATAATAGTAAGATTCTGATTCCTTCGATATGTTGCGATAGTAAATTCAAATTTCGAATAAAAGCTAAGTGCCCGATTGAAAACACACATAACAATACACCAATCAACACATTGATATTCTGGTGTTTTCGCTTGCAAAAAAGAGTATTTAATGTAATCGCAACAATGACGTATGTAAAGACTAAGAGTAAAAATGTTTTGTAATCTTCAGTATATAATAAATAGTATTCGGGAATCACAATCGCATACAGTACATAGAGTAATTTATGATCGCGGATGCCGGTAATCGTAAAAAACTCTTTCATCCCCCAAAATGAAAGGAAACATACAAACAGACACATCAATACGGGATGAGTGACTGCTGCGAAAAATATTGCTATAATAACAATCCAACTTCTGACCCTGACAGGAACATCGGAGAATTTATCCTTATCGTCCTTTTGTTCTTCTTGCATTGACTATTGATTTTTCAATGTTTTTTTAATTCTCACACCTGTACTAATCAGTAACAGAAGAATAATTAAGATAAATATATATATTGAATAGTTTGAAATGTTTATTGAAAAGAGACACAAGAGCCCATAAACTCCAAGTATAAAAGCTCTGTCACTTTTACCCATAGGACCTTCGTACCTTCGTTCTCCGGCTATGACCTTGCCCATAATTCCGGTAAATTCGTTGATGATACTAAATGCGATGAATAATACAACGAGATATAAACTTTCGGGCTGATATTTCAAAAGGGGGAAGAATACAAATAAGTCGGATACAATATCACCTATTTCATTTAACATTTCCCCTTTAGTACTCGTCTGATTATACTTACGAGCCATCATCCCGTCCAACGCGTTGAGAGCCATGCGTATTAACAAACCGATTGGCAGCGCTAAAAAGAATAAGCGATTAAAGTCTGCAAACCAAAACAAAACTCCGATGATAAACGATAAGACACACGAACTTATTGTGATTTGATTGGCTGTAATATTTCTTTTGTGCAAAAAAACAAGGATGGGTGTTAATACCTTTTGAAACTGAGGTTTAATATTATATATCGAAATCATTTGCCTGTTTTTTACTCATAATGCTGGCAAATATAATGAAAATCACAATAAAGAAATCAGAGCGTTGATTGAGCAAGCCGTACAGACACTTAGCAGACTTAACCGAGGGAAAGAAATCACTATCTTTCCCTAGGGCAAACGCATCATATTTTCAAAAAAATAAAGTGAGAAAACACACATAATACCTAGTAAAAACAGTTATGAATTGCTTTCAAAAATTTGACTAATTTTGGAGTTAGGTCGCAACTTTGGGAGAAGCACAGTCAGACTCCCTTGAACGACCGACAACGTTTGATGTTGAACAAACTATTAGACGGATTTGAAGGAAAACTAACGCCCTCTAAATGGGCTAAAATTGTAAAGACTTACCAAGATACAGCCATACGGGATATACAAGGCTTGGTTAGTAAAGAAATACTTCGAAAAGAAACACAAGGTGGCAGAAGTATAAATTATGAGTTGAATATAGATTAATAGAAACATATTAGCGTTAGTAATCATGAATATTCAAAACGTCTACAAAATCAACTCCTACTTTTGCGTTGTAATTTAGATGACTTATATGTGATTTTTAGTTAAATAACAACATAGGCAATGAAAATATTAATCATAGAAGACGAACGGAAGCTATCCGAGAGCATTAAAAATTATCTTTCGGAAGAGAGCTATGTATGCGAATGTGCTTATACCTATAATGAAGCAGTAGAGAAGATTACACTCCACTCCTACGACTGTATTCTTCTTGATTTGATGCTCTCTGGTAAAGACGGTTTGGAAATCCTGCAAGAACTGAAACGGCATAATAAAGAAGAAAGCGTTATTATGATCTCCGCCAAAGGTTCGCTTGAAGATAAACTGAAAGGATTACAGATAGGTGCCGATGATTATCTGCCTAAACCTTTTCATCTTTCGGAACTTAGTATGCGTATTTATGCAGTCATACGAAG
>JAISMV010000033.1 GCA_031276535.1 Flavobacteriaceae bacterium | reverse complement strand
TTTAGCGGGCTAAATCAAAAAGAAAAAGTGAAAAAGACGCTCAAAAGAGCTTAAAAAGAATGCAAAATATAATTAGAACCTAAAAATAAATATTTGAATAAAATTTAAACAGGCTCTTAGAACCACGGATACATGTACCTTTTTACGAAACGAAAAAAAAGAAGTGTTTTTTAGACAAATAATAAGATATAGAGAAAACTCATTCCCGAAAAATATGATGCCGGCAAAAACAAAAAATAGTATGATTCAACTGGATTTTTCAAAAGAAATTCACATAAAAAAACTGCCTCGAAAAGAAGAATGGCAGGAAAATATAGTTGACTTTTTAGAAGAATGGTATTCCGATTCCGAAACCATTACTACAAAAACTTCCGGCTCAACGGGAACTCCTAAGAATATAGAATTAACTAAATCGGCTATGATCAGGAGCGCTGCCATGACGGGAGAATTCCTGAATTTGAAGGAGAATGATTCCGCTCTTCTTTGCATGCCTTCTTTATATATCGCCGGAAAAATGATGTTGGTACGGGCTATTGTTTGGAAATTAAATTTATTTTGTATCAAACCCGTTTCCCATCCTCTGGAAAATCTGACGAAAGAATTTGTCTTCTCGGCAATGACTCCCATGCAGGTGGAAAACTCTCTGAATAAACTTCATTTAATAAAAAAATTAATTGTAGGAGGCGCTCAAATTTCTTCTCCTCTTTTAGATCAACTGAAAAATTTACCTACCGATATTTACGAGTCTTTCGGAATGACGGAGACAATTTCTCATATTGCTTTAAAAAAAGTATCCGGAAATCAAAATTTTCCTGTTTTTCGTGTTTTACCCGGCACAAAGATACGACAGGACGAGAGAGGTTGTTTGTGTATTCTTCCTTCGTTCTTAACAGAGGAGATCAGAACTAATGACAGCGTTTCCATCCTCTCCGAAAATGAATTTGAATGGCTGGGGAGAATTGATAATGTAATCAATTCGGGAGGAATTAAAATTTTCCCTGAAAAAGTGGAAAAACAGTTGAAAACTATCATTGCTGACCGGGAGTTTATTATTTCTTCAAAAAAGGATTCGTTATTGGGAAATAAGGTGATCTTGCTTATTGCGGGAGAAAAAATACCTGAACTGGAACAAAAAATAGATGAATTCCCTTTTGAAAATAAATATGAAAAACCTAAAGAAATTATCTATATCGAACATTTTACTAAAACTCCTACCGGAAAAATAGTACGGATGTAAATAATTTTGTAATTTTGTATAAATAATGAATAATTTATACACTGATTTTCTTATGTTTCTTCAATGGTTTAATTGAGGAAGTGTGAGGATTTTTTTGTTCTATGATATGATGAATGATGTTTTTTACCCAAAAATACTAAGGTGAAATGTCCCTGATAAAAACGAATTTGAAATCCGATATTGTAGCAGGTGTCGTAGTTTCTCTAATAGCCATCCCTCTTTGCTTAGGAATAGCGAGAGCTTCCGGCATGCCTCCTTTTTCCGGAATGATAGCCGGAATTGTAGGGGGAATAGTCATAGGATACATAAGTAAATCTCCGTTAAGTGTAAGCGGTCCGGCTGCCGGACTGATCACCATTATTGCTACCGGAATTTCCGACATGGGAATCGAAGGAGTTTTACTTGCCTCTATCATTGGTGGATTATTTCAAATCAGTCTTTATTTTTTCAGAGCCGGCGGAATTGCATACTATTTCCCTTCCCGGGTTATTGAGGGTATGTTGACGGCTATCGGCATCACCATTATTTTAAAAAATTTACCTGTTCTACTGGGATTTCCGCAAATAATGAATAATGAAGCTCCTGTTTATTACATTCAAAAAGTGGTAAGCGATATGGAAGACCAGATAAACTGGATCGCCATGGCAACGGGAATCTCGGCTTTACTGGCTATGATAGCCTGGGATAAATTCAAGCCTCAGGCACTAAAAGTTTTTCCCGGAGCTTTGATTGCCGTTATTGTCGGAATCGCAGGATACGGTTTTTCTCAAACCCAGACAATAGGGTCTTTCAGTTCAACAGATTTGGTGGAATTACCCATTATAGATAGTTTTTCTTCTTTTACTCATTTATTCATCTTCCCTGATTTTGGAAGAATACTGGATTCAAAAGTATGGGTTTTAGGCACAACCATCGGATTGGTCGCTTCTATTGAAACCCTGTTAACCATAGAGGCTACGGACAAAATTGATCCTCTGAAAAGAGTTACTCCAACTAACCGGGAGTTATTGGCTCAAGGTATTGGGAATTCTCTCAGCGGTTTACTGGGAGGTCTTCCCGTCACTTCTGTAATCGTACGTTCCAAAGCCAATATTGATGCGGGGGGAAGAACCAAAACGGCTACTATCACCCACGGAATAATACTTTTATTGGGAATTTTGATCATTCCCCAGTTATTGAATATGATTCCTTTATCTTCTTTGGCGGCTATTCTGGTGGTTACGGGGTACAAACTCGCCAATCCTTTTTTAATCAAAAAAGGATTCAGCCTGAGTAAACATCAATGGATTCCTTTTGTTATTACTATTGTCGCCGTTTTATATACGGATCTGCTAAGAGGAGTAGGTTTGGGAATGCTGGCGGCAATCTACTTTATCCTGAGGGGAAATATGAAATCCTGTTACGATCTGTATTACGAACTTAGAGACGGAAAACCGTTCTATCACATAGAACTTTCTCAGGAAATATCTTTTCTGAAAAAAGCAACTATGATTAAAACCTTGTCAAGGATCCCGAGAAATTCGCAGGTGATCATAGATGCTAAAAAAACAATCTACATAGATTTTGATGTTCTGGAACTGATCAAGGAATTTAAAGATACTACGGCTCCCTTTAAAAATATACAGCTGGAATTAATAAATTTTAAGGAGGCATACCAAATTGAAAGTAAATACGGAGTACAGGTACAACATCTGAAACCTCATAAAACCAGTATTTAAAATTATCCATAAAAAATTTATTCCCGGGATTTTCAACGTTAAGCAGATTTCCTTTAGAAATCGGAGTCTGCCACATTTGAACCGGGTAAGAAATATTAACGATGATTTTATTAGTTTTATAAATCGGATTATTTATATTTGTTAAATTAAACAAGATAAACCATGACCAACATCTTAGATGGAGTTAAGCTATCCAAACAGATTAAACAGGAAATAAAAGAAGAAGTTGCCCAATACGTGGAAAAAGGACATCGTCCGCCACATTTATCCGCTGTTTTGGTAGGAGAAAACGGAGCCAGTGTCACCTACGTAGATAACAAAATAAAAGATTGCCATGCAGTAGGATTTAAATCCTCCTTGGTAAAACTGGAAGGAACCATAACGGAAGAAGAATTACTTCAGGAAATAAAAAAATTAAATGAGGATGAAACTCTGGATGGGTTTATAGTACAGCTGCCGCTACCCGATCATATCGATCAGGAAAAAATTATTATGGCTATAAAACCCAATAAGGACGTTGATGGATTTCATCCCGAAAATTTTGGAAAAATGGCATTGGAAATGGAAAGTTTCCTTCCGGCAACTCCTTTTGGAATTATGGTCATGCTGGAAAGGTATCAGATCCCCACTCAGGGGAAAAATGTAGTGGTAATAGGGCGTAGCAGGATTGTCGGAAGACCGATGAGTATTCTGATGAGCAGAAAAGGAAATCCGGGAGATTCAACCGTGATCCTCACGCACTCAAGAACCAAAAATCTGGAAGAATATACCAGAAAAGCAGATATAGTAATCACAGCCTTGGGCGTACCGCATTTTTTAAAAGCAGACATGATAAAAGAAGGTGCAGTAGTTGTAGATGTCGGGATTACACGAGTAGAAGATCCTTCCAAAGAAAGAGGTTTTTATCTGGCGGGAGATGTGGATTATCCGGAAGTTTCTCAAAAAGCATCTTGGATTACGCCCGTACCGGGAGGAGTAGGTCCGATGACCCGTGCAATGCTCCTAAAAAATACCATGCTGGCATATACAAGAAAGTTTTCCCTTGATTCTTAAAAAAATCGGGGAAATGTAAGAGCCTGTTTAAATTTTATTCAACTATTTATTTTTAGGTTCTAATTATATTTTGCATTCTTTTTAAGCTCTTTTGAGCGGCTTTTTCACTTTTTCTTCTTGATTTAGCCCGCTAAA
>JAISMV010000146.1 GCA_031276535.1 Flavobacteriaceae bacterium | reverse complement strand
CGTCTTTTTCACTTTTTCTTCTTGATTTAGCCCGCTAAATCTTCAAATAAAAAGCAAAAAATCCATCTCTAAAATAGCAATAAAAAATAATCGCAATAAAATTTAAACAAGCTCTTAATTCTCCAAAATATAGGTAAAAATTAAAGGAGCAACAATGGTCGCATCACTTTCAATGATATATTTTGGTGTGTGAATGTCTAATTTCCCCCAGGTTATCTTTTCGTTAGGAACAGCCCCGGAATAGGAACCATAGCTGGTTGTAGAATCAGATATTTGACAGAAATAGCTCCAGAAAGGGACATCGTGCCATTCCAGATCCTGATACATCATAGGTACGACACAAATGGGGAAATCACCGGAGATTCCTCCCGCAATTTGGAAAAATCCGACCCCTTTTCCTCCGGAATTAGCGCGATACCATTCGGTTAAATAAGCCATGTATTCAATGCCGGATTTCACGGTGGAAGCTTTTATTTCTCCTTTAATAACATAAGAGGTGAAAATATTTCCCATAGTACTGTCTTCCCATCCGGGAACAACGATAGGGAGATTTTTTTCGGCAGCGGCTAACATCCAGCTGTTTTTCGGGTCAATTTCATAGTATTGTTCCAATACTCCGGAAAGCAGCATTTTATACATATATTCATGAGGAAAATATCTTTCTCCTTTTGCGTCTGCTTCCTTCCAGATTTTTTCAATATGTTGCTGTAAACGGCGGAAAGCTTCTTCTTCCGGGATACAGGTATCTGTCACCCGGTTTAATCCTTTTTCCAGTAGTTCCCATTCCTGTTCGGGAGTAAGGTCTCTGTAATTGGGAACTCTTTTATAGTGGGAATGTGCAACCAGATTCATAATATCTTCTTCAAGATTGGCGCCTGTACAGGAAATAATAGAAACTTTATCCTGACGGATCATCTCTGCTAAGATTTTTCCCAGTTCAGCCGTACTCATTGCCCCTCCCAGAGTAATCATCATTTTACCTCCTTCTTTTAGATGGGCTACATAGCCTTTTGCAGCGTCTACCAAAGAGGCTGCATTAAAATGTAAAAAATATTTTTCAATAAATTCTGAAATAGGTCTACTCATGGTAAATATTTAGTTTTATGTTATTTGATTAATTTTTTTTGGAAAAGTCAGAGAGATAATTACAGACAGGATCAATACTCCGGCAACTATGCCCAATGAGACGATTGAGGATATGTGAATGAACGGAGCGATTAGCATTTTCACTCCTATAAAGCTTAAAATAATTGCCAATCCGTATTTTAACTTGCTGAACATATACATGAAATTTGCCAATAAGAAATATAAGGAACGCAATCCTAAAATTGCAAAAATATTTGAAACATACAGAATAAACGGATCGTTGGGGGCTATGGCAAAAATAGCAGGGATGGAATCAACGGCAAAAATAAGATCGGTAAATTCGATAATAACCAAGGCTGTAAATAAAGGGGTCGCCATTCGGATGCTATTTTTTATCGTAAAAAAATTATCTCCGTCCAACTCGTTGGAAACCTTAAAGAAACGCCGTACAAATCGCGCTCCGAAACTTTCATTAAGGTCTTTCTTCTCCGTATGTTCGTTGTCGTCCTTAGCAGTCCAGGAATGGATTCCGGCGTATATGAGGAAGATTCCGAAGAGGGTCAGGATGATATTAGGTCTGAAAAACTGCCTTTCTTCAAGATTGGCATATTCCGTATTTCGGTGATCCAATATAAAATGGAAATCGTTAATGGAAAAAGGAGGCAGATACGTTCGGTTAATCATCTCCACTCCAAGGAAAATAAACACCGCCCGAAACAATAAAGCGCCTAAAATTCCCCAGAATAAAATTTTGTGCTGGTATTTTTTAGGGATTTTAAAAAAGCCGAAAACCATGATGAATACGAACAGGTTATCTACGGATAGGGCTTTTTCTATCCAATATGCCGATTGGAACTGAGAAAATTTCTCAAGTGCATATTTATGCCCGTTGGTTTCTTTAAATGTTAGGTATATGATTCCGCTAAAGATCATTGCCAGAGAGATCCAAACAACAGACCATACAGCGGCCTCTTTATTTGAAATGGAATGAGATTTTTTGTTTACGATTCCTAAATCTAAAAGTAACATAATGACGATTAAAACCGCAAAGATTATGATTAATCCCGGGTGACTCAGCATAGTATCCTGCATGATTTCTCCTTATAAATAGGGCTCAAAGGTACTTATTTTTAAGGATAAGGGCAAATTTCGCAATCACTAAGAATGAGAAGTAAGTGTGTGCTCCCCAAAAAAGAGTACAATTAAGAGCCTGTTTAAATTTTATTCAAATAGTTATTTTTAGGTTCTAATTATATTTTGCATTCTTTTTAAGCTCTTGTAATTTATTTTTTAAGAAATTACTTTTGCAGCGGGTCTTTATTTTTCAAATCCGATAGAAAATAAAACCTGATTTTTATAATGAAAGAACATTGGAATAGTATTCGTAATTTTACCGAAAAAAGTGAGGGTATCAGATTTACATACTATAGAATTGGACGGAATTGATAAAATTATTCTGGAGGCTTTGATGGAAAATTCAAAAATTCCCGTTTCAAAAATAGCAAAACAGGTAGGAGTGTCTTCCACAGCGATACACCAAAGGATCAAGAAGTTGGAGTCCGCTCATGTAATTGGGAATCCCGTAACTCCTTTGGATTATAAAGTTTTGGGGTACAAAACCACTGCCTACGTAGGAATTTTTCTGGAAAAATCGGCACAATATAAAGATGCCATCACAGATATGATGAAAATTCCTGAAATTATCGAAGCCCATTTCACTACAGGAAATTATGCTGTTTTCATTAAGATCTTATGTAAAGATAACGACCATTTAATGCAGGTTTTGAGAAACGGAATACAAAAAATAAGAGGAATAGAAAGAACAGAAACGATTATTTCTCTGGAACAAAGTATTTCCAGACAGATAAAACCTTGATAACGAAACAAATTACAAATGATTATGGATATAAAACAATTTTTAGACTCGACGTATTTAAAATTACCCTCACAAAGTGGTTTGACTGAAGAACAGACTTTTGAGGAAGTAAAGAAAATTACTCAGGAAGCTATTGACAATCAATTTTGTCTGGTTATGATTCGCCCCGAATATGTGAAACCGGTAAAAGAAATCATCACAAAAGCAAATTCCGGGGTAAAGGTGGGTACCGTAATAGGATTCCATGAAGGAACTTATCCTGTTGAAGAAAAGTTGAATGAAGCAAGAAAAGCAATCGAAGACGGAGTAGATGAACTGGATTATGTGATCAACTATGAGGCATTCAAAGAAGGAAGAATCGATGTGGTAAAAGAAGAGTTTATCTCCGGAACATCGTTAGGATTGAATGCAGGAAAAGTAGTGAAGTGGATCATTGAAATAGCAGCCCTCACTGATGAGCAAATACGATCGATTTGTACCAGTTTTTCAACTTGGGCACAGGAAAATTTCAAAAAAGAAGATTTCGGGAAGATCTTCGTTAAATCATCTACCGGTTTTTATAAAACGGAGGGCGGAAAGCCTATTGGAGCTACTTTCCCTGCCATTGAAATTATGTTGAAATACTCTGATCCGTTACCGGTTAAAGCGGCAGGAGGAGTCCGAACGTATGATGAAGCGGTGAGAATGATCGAATTGGGAGTAAAACGGATAGGTACTTCATCGGCAAAAGCTCTTTCAGAAAAAAGTGAAATTAAAGGTTCATATTAATGAAACAAATCATGGACGTAGCTGTTAAAGCGGCTATAGAAGCATCAAAAGAAGTTTTACGATTATATAATGAAGGCTTTTCCGTTTCTTTTAAAGAAGATAGATCTCCGGTAACTACCGGAGATCTAAAAGCAAATGAAATTATAACCACCTATCTGAAAGGTACTTCGATACCGGTTTTAAGTGAAGAAAGCGAAAAAGAATCTGAAGAAATTCGTTCGTCCTGGCAGAAATATTGGTGTATTGATCCTATTGACGGAACCAAAGAATATGTGAACAAAACAGGTGAATATTGTATATCCATCGGATTACTAACTCCGGAAACCTCTCTTTTGGGCGTGCTGGCTGCCCCTTCTTTAGGGTTGTTTTACTTTGCTGCGGAAGGTTTGGGGAGTTTTAAATGGGAAGGAAAATATGAAGAATTATACGATTTGTCGGATAAAGAAAATCTAACCGATGAATTACTGAAAAATTCAGTTAAACTCCCATTGAAGCCGGAATCAGAATCGTATGCTTTTCTTACCAGCCGTTCTCATTTTAATAAAAAAGATGAAGAATACTATCAGGGATTAAAGAAAAAATATCCGGAAATCACCCTGCTTCAAATGGGAAGCGCCATAAAAATAGGATTGGTGGCAGAGGGAAAAGCCAATGAATACGCACGTCTCAGCTCTGTAAATTTTTGGGATATTGCAGGAGGACATGCAATTGCAAAATATGCCGGACTGGAAATCACGGATTATGTCACAAAAAAGGCTATCAATTATAAAGATATATCTACTTTATTAATATCAGGATATATTATAAAAAATATTTGATGTATTTTTACATTTTATAAAAACACCCTATCTTAAATTTTATGAGAAAGATATTTTTGATTTTACTAAGTTTCTTTTTTCTCTTGTCATCCTGCAAAAAGGAATATACTGTTGTGGACGGAACTTCCAAAGAGACCTTTAATGAAAGTATGGAGTCAATATCCTCAAAACTCACTATACTTCAGCAGGATAAAATTCAGGAAGCGATCAAATTGATTTATAAGTTTAAAACAGAAGGAACCGATGAAAAGAAAAGATGGGAACAGCTGCATAATTTACTTAATGGAAAAAATGCAGAACAAATTTTTGATGCAGCGGAGAAGATCGCAAAAGAGAATAAAATAGCGTGGACCAGTACCTCCATGAATTCTTTAGACCCGTCTGTTTTTGACGGAAACCTAAAACCGCTTACCGCAGAAGAACAGAATCTGAAACAAATAGAGACAGCAACCCATATAAAACTTCGTTTCTCCTCCGTAAGTACGGATGCGGAAATAAATGACGGTTTTTATTTGTATCCGGAACTGGTAGATGATGCCGATAAAACCATTTCTTATAAGGATTTACCTTTAGAGTTCTCAATTTCTTTCATTAATAACGGTACGGTAGTATATGTAACGAAGAAAAAAGCAACCTCTTCAGAAGTAGGAGACGTCTCATTGAAGAAAGGAATTAAGATTCCGTTTAATATATTTGATAAGGAAAAAATGGCGAATGCAAGTGTAGATGTCGAGGTCAAAACAAGCGCCGGAGACAAATATCTGTACGGGAAACTATCCGGTATTCCTGTTGATATATCCAAGACACGTGAAACCACAAATTCCATAGAAGACGAAATTAATAATCAGGTAGCTTTGAATAATGTGAAAAGCTTTATTCAGAATATCGGAGATAAAAAATATTCCAAAGCATACAGCCTGACCAGAAATCCTCAATGGGAAACGGAAGAAAAATTTGCATCTACTTCCAATGGATTCGGTACCATAGAAGCCACTAATTTATTAACAACAGAATTAACAGACAGAACCAAAGATAAAATAACTATTTTTGCCTTGTATCAGATTAAGGATAAAAAAGGAAAGATAAAAACACTGAAACAGAATTTCATCCTTGAAAAAGAGAAAGATAACTGGTTGATTACAAACACGGAGACAAAGGAAATAAAAGAAGATATTTGGAAGTAACATTTTAATTTACAAAACAAACAAACAAACTTTATAAAAAACAAACTTAAATGGAAAATTTACTTAAAGAAATAGATCAGCATATTGACAGGGTTCAGGATTTTCCTCAAGAAGGAATTCAATATAAGGATATTTCTCCCATTTTTTTAAATCCCGGTTTATGTGACAGGATCATAAAGGTTTTTGCCGAATCTAACAGAGGGAAAATAGATGCCGTGTGTGGAATAGAAAGTCGCGGATTTTTACTTGGAGTGCAGATAGCCAGAGAATTAGGAGTCCCTTTTATTCTGATACGCAAAGCGGGAAAATTGCCTCCACCGGTAATCTCTCAGGAGTATGATCTGGAATACGGTTCTGCAAAAATAGAAGTGAAAGAAGGTCATATAAAACCCGGACAACGTATCTTAATTCATGACGATGTTTTAGCCACCGGAGGAACTGCAACTGCCTGCGCTGAACTGGCGGAACGCTGCGGAGCAAAAGTAGAGCAATTTAGCTTTTTGATAGGATTATCATTTCTAAATGGCACGGAAGGACTTAAAAAATATACCTCCAACGTACAAATTTTATTGGAATATTGATTTTTTTTCATAAGAGCCTGTTTAAATTTTATTGCGATTATTTTTTATTGCTATTTTTGAGATGGATTTTTTGCTTTTTATTTGAAGATTTAGCGGGCTAAATCAAGAAGAAAAAGTGAAAAAGACGCT
>JAISMV010000145.1 GCA_031276535.1 Flavobacteriaceae bacterium | reverse complement strand
TTTAGCGGGCTAAATCAAAAAGAAAAAGAGAAAAAGACGCTCAAAAGAGCTTAAAAAGAATGCAAAATATAATTAGAACCTAAAAATAAATAGTTGAATAAAATTTAAACAGGCTCTTACTTTTTGAAATACTTTTCAAACCTGAATTCAGGTTATTTACCACTTCAGCCGTTATTTCAAAAAATCGGTACAAAATTTGAATCTGAAAGAAAAAATTAAACATGAGGAAATTAAACTTTTTTTATTTCTCATTGTCTTTAAAACATAAGTACAGGAATGGAAGATACAGAACTTTTGCTTCTTATTGAAAAAGATCCTGATAGAGGGTTCCGTTATTTGATAAAAAAATACAGCAATCCTATTTACTGGCATATACGTAAAATTGTGTTAATACACGATGATGCGGATGATGTCACACAAAATGTATTTATTAAGGTATTTCAGAATTTGAGCTCGTTCAAGGGCGATTCCAGCCTGAAAACCTGGATTTACAAAATAGCGACCAATGAATCTATCAATTTTCTGAATAGTGCGGCTCAAAAAAAGAATATAAAAAGTGAAGAACTAGCCATTCTGCTGTCTTCTCAACTGGAAGATGACAATTTTTTTGAAGGAGACGAAATACAACTAAAACTGCAACAGGCTATTGCCACCCTGCCTGAAAAGCAGAGGATAGTTTTTAATATGAAGTATTTTGACGCGATGAAATATGAAGAAATAGCCGGAATATTAAATACTTCAGTAGGAGCATTAAAGGCATCGTATCATCATGCCTCTAAAAAAATTGAAGAATTTCTTTTGAAAAATATTGAAAAATAATGTGTTATGAAATTTACTGTAAATAATTCAGATAATACCTCCCAGCCGTTTAAAACTCCTGAGGATTATTTTTCTACTTTGGAAAATTCGATCTTATCAAAAACCTTAGAGAAAAAAAAGCAATCCAATCCGTTTAAAACACCGGATTCTTATTTTGAACAGCTGGAAGATTCTATCATTTCCCAAACCAGTAAAGAAAAAAATGCCGATAAAGGAAAAATTATCCCGTTATATTCAGGCAAATTCTATTGGTTTTCTGCTGCTGCCTGTCTGATTTTTGCCGTTATGGCGGGAATCTATCTTATCCCCAATAACACAACGCAAAATGATTCAACTTTACTCGGTGTAAACAAAGCGGAAAAGACAGATCTTGTAACTGATAAGCTGTATACTGCCGATTCTACCCAGACTATTGCAGATGATACCGCCACACCTGCGCCTTCCGGTTTTTATTCCTCCCGTGCAGGACAATCATCCAAAACAAGAAATACTATGAGAAAACAACCGGTTCCACCGAGAGAATCAACAAGACAGTCTCTGGAAAAATCTTCAGAAGTATTATTTAGCTTATACTTTGACAGTGAAGAAGATACTCCTCTTGACGATGAAGAGGAAGAATTTTTATTCCTATAATGCGGATCAACTGTGAGTATATTCAAAAAAGGCTTCTTCCAAACCGGAATATTTCCCTTTAAATTCCTCTATGCCCTTATCCTGAATGATAACCCCTTTGTTTAATAAGATCACTCTGGAACATAAGACTTCTACTTCCTGCATAATATGGGTAGACAGAATAACGGTCTTTTCCTTTCCTAATTCATGAATTAACTGCCTGATTTCAATGATCTGATTAGGGTCAAGACCATTGGTTGGTTCATCCAGTATTAAAATTTCAGGATTAAAGATAATTGCCTGTGCCAATCCCACTCTTTGTTTGTACCCTTTGGAAAGCTGTCCTATTTTTTTATTTTGTTCCTGAACAAGCCCTGTTTTTTCAATAACTTTTGAAATCTCCGCTTTATCCGTATGATGAATGCCTGCTACAAAATCCAGATATTCTTTCACATACATATCCTCATATAAAGGATTGTTTTCAGGCAAATACCCTATTTGCGATTGTGTTTTAGACAGATTCTCCTGATTATCAACGCTATTTATCCATATCTTTCCTGCATTAAACGAAAGCGCTCCTACAATTGAACGCATCAAAGTGGTCTTACCGGCGCCATTAGGTCCTAACAATCCTACGATTTCCCCTTTTTTTATCTCTAAGGAAATAGCGTTCAGAGCGATCTGTTTCTTATATTGTTTGGTAAGATTCTGTATTTTTATGGACATTTTTTTGGCTTTACTAAATGGAAATAAATTTTGTGTAAAAATAGCAATAAAAACAAAACTATAATAACCCCGGCTCAGCAGAAACTCGGCAGGTCAGGTGTTGATCAGGGGATAAAAAATTCTTTCCGCTATGAAGCACGGTAAACCGGCATTTACAAAGGCAACTGTTTTTTTTCAGAGAATGGAAAAAGTTTTTTTACGATAAATTTAAACCGGGCTTTCAATTTGATTTTTGCATCAAATCTTTTCTGAAAGAAAGCTATTCGGGTCTTTACATCCTCAAAAGGATAGCCCGAAACCCGGGAATATTCTTCCATAAACACGTCCAGAAAAGGTTGTTCTTTAATATTATTGGAAAGGCTTTTCATTTTAATATCAAAAGAAAGTTCCTCATGAAATTCCATTCGGTTCAGGTCAACCAGATACATGTCGTAACTATCGTTCTTTCTTATTACCAAAGTATTTCCGGGAGTATTGTCTTTTATATAAACGCCTTTGGTATGCACATAATGAGAAAAACGCGCATACGCTTTGACGCACTCATAAGCATCGGGCTGTTCGTAAACTTCCCTGAGCGTAAAATCATACGGAACGTATCCCGATATATAGTAGCTGGATGTAATTCCCATAAGATCTGAATTTTCCACACATGCAACAGGCTCCGGATTTAGAATTCCCAGCTCCAGCAATTTTTGTCCATGTTCAAAAGAACGTATGGCTTTGGATTTACGAAAATATTTGTAAATGATCTTATTTATCAGATAAGGCCTTTTAAAGCTTTTAACCGTAATAAAATCAGACCGGAAAGGAATCTTTTTGATTACATTCCTCTCAGGATTTCCCAAAATATCGGTGTAGTTGGGAAAGCTGTCTATAATGTTGTGTAAAACAGGCTTATCATTGATGTATTTATTCGTCAATAAGAATTTTTGCATTCACTGGTAGATTAAAAACTATTCCGGACGGTCGAAAAATAACTATCCGTGTAATTGTTCCGCAATATTAGAGATAATTAAGGAATTTTTAAATATTTAAAGACAACAAATTTACGATGTTTTCGTTTTTTTAGTAGCTTTGTTAATTATAGACATAGATGAAAAAAGTTTTATATACGATACTTATTCTGAGTTTGTTTTGCGCCTGTTCCACCAAAAAATCAGGAATAACCCATCGTACATACCATAAAATAACTACATGGTATAATACGGTGTTCAATGGGGATAAAGCATTAAAAGACGAATTGAAAACAAAAAAAACAAGTTATAAAGATAATTTTTCCACCATTATACAGGTCGATCCTGTGAATCCTTTTGTTGACAAAGGAAACTCATCCGTTGATTTTGATTATTCCGGTTCGGGAAGAACCTCCCCCAGCCTTTCGGAAGATTTGAAAGACAATCTGAAAAGACTGGATGCACAGGGAGCAGTGGATGCATTGTCCGGAACATTGGGAAGGATGATGGGGGCAGACGAAACCTCTCAGGCACAAGGATTGGATCGTACAATAGAAAAAAGCAGGAAAGCAATTGAAAACCATTCCATACTCATTAAAGGAAAAGAATATAATTCCATGTTGGGAGAAGCCTACCTGTTATTAGGAAGAGCGTATTATTACAAAAGAGACCCTTTTGAATCTTTGAATTACCTGAATTATATGAATTCCACTCTGGTTAAAAACAAAAAGAAAAATCAGGCGAAAGCCTACATGGCATTAGCGCAGGCTCAGGCGGGCAATTCCTTTCAGGCAAATGAAATATATGAAGAATTATTACAAACGACGTTAAAAAAAAAGGATAAAAGATTTGTTTCCAAGATCTATTCGCAATTTTTAATTGATGAGAAACGCTACGACGAGGCTATTAAAGCATTAGAAGTAGCGAAGGAATACAATAAAGGAAAATATAATAGCGGAAGATATAACTTTATTCAGGGACAGCTGTCTGAGAAATTAAAAAAAACAGACGATGCCGCAGAATATTATCTGGCATCGTATAAGAAAAAGCCTTCGCCGGAATTGGAGATCAAATCTCAAATCGCCCTGTCAAGGCTTTCTAAAGGAGACAGTACCGCCTATCGTGACAGAATAACTTTCTTAAAGAAACTTACAAAAAAAGGATTATACCAATCCCGGAAAAATGAATTGTTTTATGCCATGGGACTTTCTTCCTTAAAAGAAAACCGAGAAACAGAAGCTATGCAGTATTTACGGCAATCCTTAAAAGAAAAAGAAAGCGATCCGCAGATACGAGCATTAGCCTTTCAGGAAGTTGGGGATATTTATTTTTCAAAATCCGATTACATTTATGCAGGAGCCTATTATGACAGTGCTGTTTCACGTTTCGCAGACCCGGTCATGAAAAATAAACTAGCCGCAAAAAATCTTTCATTGAAAGAGATCATCCAAAAGTATTATTTAGTGAAGAAAAACGATAGTATTCTGGCTGTCGTCAAAATGACCCCCGAGCAGAGAAATGAATATTATCAAAAATATATCAATAAAATAAAGGAGGAAGAAGAAAAAACCCGATTGGAGTTGGAGAAAAAGCTGCAAGAAGAAAATAATACGGTCTTTGCAACAGAAACCCCGAACGGTTCGGAAGGTTTTGCAAGAGCCAAACCTACAGAGGGGAACAAATGGTACTTCTATAACAACAGTTTAAAACAAAGAGGACAATCCGAATTTAAAAAACTTTGGGGAGACCGAATGTTAAAAGACAACTGGAGGATGAGCAGGCAGATGTCTTCCAATCTGGACGATCTGAAAGACCAATTGCTGGGACAGGAGAAAGCCAAAAATCCGAGAAGGTTTGAAGTGGAATACTATACGGAAAAACTACCCCAAACACCGTCGGAACTGGAAACGTTGAAAAAACAGAGAGACACCGCCGAATTGTCTTTAGGGGTTATGTATTACGATCGCCTACAAGATGTAAAATCGGCTACCTCCACTCTGGAACATCTGCTCTCCACTCCGCCTTATAGTGAAGAAGTTTCCTTAACTGCCTGGTACAATATTTACAAAATAAATAAAGAAAACGATCCGGAACTAGCGAAAAAATATGCAGATCTGGTCATTGCAAACTATCCTGATTCCAGATATGCGGAAACTATCCTGAATCCCCAGACAGATATTTTCAAATCAAAATCATCAGAGGCAGTATTGCTTTATGAACAAGCATACAAAAAATACGAGGAAGGAAAGTACGAGGAAGTCAAAAAAACAGCAGAGGAAGTTTTAGAAAAATATCCGACCGATGAAATTATCGCGAAATTTTCCTTATTGTCTGTATTTTGTGAAGCAAAACTAGGAAACACAACCGCATTTATGGAAGGTCTGGAACGCATTTCCCTTGTCTTTGAAAACAGAGAAGAAGGTAAAAAAGCAGCGGAATTACTAACTTACTTTAAAGGAAGACAAGAGGAAGCCTTAAAACGTGAAGAAACCGAGAAAAAACAGGATCTCCCGAAAGAATAGTTCCGATTAATAACTAAAAAGGTCAACGGTAAGTTCAGTTGGTAAGCTCCTACTTTTTCAAAAAGCAGGTTTTCAGAACAATACCCGAACCGTCTATTTTACAGTCCACTTCTTCGGGATTATCCGTCAGGCGGATGCTTTTCACCTTGGTTCCGCGTTTGATCACTATCGAAGAACCTTTCACTTTCAAATCCTTAATAACGGTTACCGAATCGCCGTCCTGAAGTTCTTCTCCGTTGCTGTCTCTGCTCACAGCCGCAATTTCGGAATCCTCGCCCGACCATTCATAAAAACAATCAGGGCAAACATAAGAAGTTCCGTCAAAGTAACTGTTTCCTTGGGAACACTTCGGACATTTTAGTATTTCTGTCATTATTTATCTTTTTTAAATTAAGAATTTTATTATCGGGGCGGAAAGGTACAAAATTTGTTTTTAATTGTTTTTATGACGATTGAAATTACCCGTAAACAAGAAGATAAAAAAGCCTCACGGGTCTGATTATCAAACAAAAACGCTATTCATGCCTGAATTTTCACCACAATACACATAATTACTCCGGTATTTTTTTGCCTGTTCCTTTATTTACTGCTATTTTAGAGCCTGTTTAAATTTTATTGCGATTATTTTTTATTGCTATTTTTGAGATGGATTTTTTGCTTTTTATTTGAAGATTTAGCGGGCTAAATCAAAAAGAAAAAGTGAAAAAGACG
>JAISMV010000134.1 GCA_031276535.1 Flavobacteriaceae bacterium | reverse complement strand
TTTATTTGAAGATTTAGCGGGCTAAATCAAAAAGAAAAAGTGAAAAAGACGCTCAAAAGAGCTTAAAAAGAATGCAAAATATAATTAGAACCTAAAAATAAATAGTTGAATAAAATTTAAACAGGCTCTCAACATTTACGACCCTAAGGACGAGTTTTTTGAATTTTCTCTTTCGCGATGAAAACTACCGGACATTATTCAAAGTCTTGAATTTTGTCACTTTTTTTCACGCGGGTTTTTGTTTCTATAAAGATTAAAAGGACATTTGTTTCAAAAACAAAAGAATCAAAAATCCTGAAATTTTTATAAAATTATACGTTAAATTTTTTGGAATCTTCCAGAAATTGTGCAAGTCCTTTATCTGTCAACGGATGATTTAAAAGCGCCGTAATAGCATTTAAAGGAGCGGTTACCACATCTGCCCCTATTTTAGCGCAATTAATAATGTGCATAGGACCTCTTACCGAAGCTGCTAAAATTTCAGTCTGATACCCGTAGTTATCAAAAATAATCCGGATTTCTTCAATTAAATTCAATCCGTCGGTAGAAACATCGTCTAATCTGCCTAAAAAAGGCGAAACGTAGGTAGCTCCTGCTTTTGCAGCCAATAAAGCCTGCCCTGAAGAGAAGATCAGGGTACAATTGGTTCTAATTCCTTTAGATGTAAGTTTTTTAATGGCTTTGATCCCATTCGCAATTATAGGAACCTTAATCACAATTTTAGGATCGATCTTGCATAATTCTTCCGCTTCTTTGAGCATTCCGTCTACATCTGTAGATATTACTTCTGCCGATACGTCTCCATCAACTATATCGCAAATAGCTTTATAATGTGCAAGGACATTATCTTTTCCCACAATTCCTTCTTTAGCCATAAGAGAAGGGTTAGTAGTAACACCATCCAACACTCCTAAATCTTGTGCTTCTTTAATCTGAGCCAGGTTAGCTGTATCAATAAAAAATTTCATATTTTTTTTTTCGAAATTACTAATTATTTCAGTACATAGCAAGGGTTATTTGATAAATTACAATAATTTATCGTCTTCCCAAGGGGTTTCTTCTCTAAAAATATCACCAATCAACTGTTTCACTTTCTGGGTGGAATAATGAGTATAAAGTTTCTTTTGAGTTTTTAAATTTATAATTCCTACTTTCCATACAAATTTACTGAAAGGTTGTATTTTTATCTCTGCAAAATCGTCAATAATCAGCCCCAGAGTCACCTCTTCCATAGAATTCAATTTGGAAAATATTTCCAACACCTGAGATTCCAAGGCGGGAAGAGCTTCTTCTCTGCTTAAAGACAATAAATCCGGTTTATCTTCAATATAAATTGAAATCACTTTTTTACTAAAATTTTGGTTTTTGTCATAGTATGAAAACGCCACAATAACATAATGGAAGCAAAGCCCAGTCCCAGACATAAACCTATCCAGGTGCCCACTGCTCCTAACTTTTGGACGATACATAAATAATATCCTATAGGAATGGCAAAGACCACATAGGCGACAAAACAGATAAGGGTTGGAATTTTCACATCCCGCAATCCTCTCAAACATCCTAAACACACAACTTGTATACCGTCAAAAATCTGAAAGAAGGCAGTAATGATCACCAATCTGGAGGCGATATGGACAACTTCTGTCATGTCTTTGTCAAAAAAGATCAAAGGTAAATGATTTCTGAAGGTAATAAAGAAAATGCCGCATAAAGTCATGAATCCGATAACTAAATACAAACTGGCAAATCCTGTTTTTCTTAAATCCGGCATATTTCGTACTCCGTAAAAACCTGCTACCCGTACTGTTGCAGCAACGCCAAACCCCACACAAACCTGAAAGGTCATAGAAGCCAGATTAACCGTTACCGAATGAGCCGAGGTATCTAGATAACTGTGCATTCCGGAAATAAAAGCCGCCACGGCAAAGGAACTTATTTCAAATACGGACTGAAGAGACGAAGGTAAGCCAATGGAAACCAGCTTCCTGTAATATACTGCCTTGAAATTTTTCCATTTAACAAGGTTAAGATAGAAAGAGGATCTTTTGTTCAGGTGCAATACAATGATAATCATGCACATCATCAACACTCTGGCTATTAATGTGGCTATGGCGGAGCCTTTTACTCCCATTTCCGGAAGTCCCCAATAACCATAAACCAGCCCATAATTCAGGATCACGTTTACAATGTTAGAGACAACCGTTGCAATAGTAACCAAAATAGTCATGGAAATACCTTCAGAAAACTGCCTGTACGATTGAAAAATCATTAAAGGGAGCAAACTGTAAGCACTTATTTTCAAAAAGCTCACCGCATCCGGAATTATCAAAGGATCCTGTCCTGTCTTATACATTAAAGGGGAACCAAGTTCAAGTAATAATATGATAATCAAAGCCAAAACTACATTCATCGTCATCCCGTGAGTAAATATTTTGGCAACTCTATTGCTATTTCCTTTAGCTACGGAAGATGAAATGAGCGGCGACATGGAAAAGGAAAATCCTAAGAGAAATATCAGAAATATAATAAATACACTGGTGGCTAAAGAAGCCGAAGCCACAGCTCTCTCACCTAATCTCGCGATTATTATTATATCGATAAAATTAACGGAAACCTGTCCTAGTTGAGTTACTATAACAGGAAGCGCCAATTTGGTGTTTGCTTTAATATGCTCTTTTAAATTCATATATTCATACAAGCGTGCAAAGGTAGTGAATTTAATCCAAACAACTAAAACTATATTTATATTTTTATACTGAATATTTAAAATATAACGTTTCAATAAGGTTGTTTTTAGGAATTTCATAATTCCGTGTTAATATAACCTGATTAATTTTTCAAAAAAGATATTCTTGAAACTAAGAGCCTGTTTAAATTTTATTGCGATTATTTTTTATTGCTATTTTTGAGCTGGATTTTTTGCTTTTTATTTGAAGATTTAGCGGGCTAAATCAAGAAGTAAAAGTGAAAAAGACGCTCAAAAGAGCTTAAAAAAGAATGCAAAATATAATTAGAACCTAAAAATAAATATTTGAATAAAATTTAAACAGGCTCTAATAACACATAAAAATAATTTCCGTTCTGATTCCGAAAAACAGCCCGGAATTGTTTTTCCGACTTAAATCTTTATACAATACCCAACACTCCTTTAAGGACAAAAGGAATGTTTGCCTGTTTTTTCAATAGTTGCAATTTCAACGTTTATTGTTTTTTCAGGTATATGCCCTCCTGTAATTATTGCTGTTGCTGCTGTTGTTGTTGCTGTTGCATCATTTCCAGATATTTCCTGTAAGAATTTTGTATGGAATCTTTATTGTTTTTAACCGTTTTTTTCTCTTTCTCACCATTATTTTCCGTAAATAAAACCGGCTCTTTTTCCGGAATAAAACGAAAATTTTCTTCATAAGAAACCGAAACACCTACTTCCAATTTATGTTTGGACGCTCCTTTGAAAGTTCCTTTAACCGGGGAACAGTCGGAAAAATTCCGCCCTACTGCCAGACGCACATGCATGTCACTCACAATACAATTATTGGTGGGGTCTAAACCCAGCCATCCGTAAAAAGGAATATATGCTTCCACCCAGGCATGAGTTGCTCCTTCTCCCCGCATTTCGTTTTTGTCCGGACATATATATCCGCTTACGTATCGGGCAGGAATATTAATGGAACGCAGCACAGCCAATAGCACATGGGCAAAATCCTGACATACTCCGGCTCTGAGCCTCCAAACTTCATCCAAAGTAGATTCTACCGAGGTTATACCCTTGTGATATTTGAAATTATTATAAATGAGTTCCATAAACTGTTTTGCTTCTTCCAAAGGTGTAGCGTTGAGACTGTGTATTTGGGCTATTTCATTTATTTCCGATAAGGAATCTGCACTTTCCTGCGCCAGAAAATCAATAAAAGGAACCTGATATTTAATCTTGTTCAGGCAATCCCACTGTTCTCCTTTAGGACGGTCGTCCTGCGGCAACTCAACAGGAAAAGTGGAAACATCCGTTCTGGAATCAATACACAACTCATTGTGAGGGGCAATCAGCATAAAGGTGCCTACCTCATTTCCATAATAATCCCGGTAGATGTCTACCAAAGGATTTCCCGTTATTCTCAGCTTCTGGGAAAGTACCTGTTGTCGGGCATCATTGATCGGATACAACAGTATCTGATTGGCGCTATCCCTTACAGGAAGGTCATAGCTGTATTTTGTGACGTGATGTATTCTAAATTTTGGCATTATATAGGTGTTTTTTAAGAATATACAAAATGATAGTTATTTAACTGGTTTCCTATGTCGTTCAGCTCCATTTTAACATGTTGGATGAAAGAACAAAGTACGTCTTTTTCTAAATCTTCCGGGGAAGTATAGGTAATATAACTTCGTAATTTTCCCATCTTAAATTTCATTTTCAGGAAATTATCCGGTATGGTTTTGTCTTTTAATCGCTCGAAATAATCGACAAGATGCCCGACGGAATAGATCAGGGAGCGGGGAAATGAGGGATTTAAAACAATCAGGTCAATGACATTTCGGTAATTAAACGCGCTTCGATACGTTTTCAGATAGATCTCATACCCGGAAATGGAAAGCAGCAGGTGTTTCCAAAACATGCTGTTTATTTTCGAGAAATCGGAATCGGTATCCACGAAGTTAACCCTCAAAACCGTAATCATCTGCATACTTCTTTCTATCATCTTTCCTATGGCGAGGAAACTATATCCGGAACCTCTGTACATGGTGGCATTAATAATGCCGTAATATATCAGACAGTATTTTTCCAGATCGTTAAGAAGGGTGATCGGGTCTTCTTTCTTTATTTTATAGGATATTTTTTCACTCCGTATAGCATGATAAAAATCATTCAGACACTGCCACAATTCTTTGTTGATGTGATCCTGCACGCTTCGGGCATTTTCCCGGGCAAAGGTAATCATGTTAAATAAAGAGTTGGGGTTGTCTTTGTTTAAAATCATGTACTTCAACACTTGTCTGGAATCTTGAACGGCAGTAAATTTTTCGTCAGGATTCTGAGAAAATATGGATAACACGGTCTCCCACGAGAAATCCGCATTATCCTGAGAGAGAGCGTAGTTAATTTGCAATAGACGTATTGTTCCGTCTATCCGTTCCACGTATCTTCCCATCCAGCATAAACTATCAGCAACTCTACTAAGCATATGAATATTTGTTTTTAATGGTTAAAAAATAGTTCTGTCAAATTCAATGGGCTAATACCCAAGTATCTTTACTGCCTCCTCCCTGAGAGGAATTAACAACCAAAGAGCCTTCTTTAAGCGCTACCCGGGTAAGTCCGCCGGGAACGATCTCTATTCCTCCTGCCCCTACCAAAGCAAAGGGTCTTAAATCTACTCTTCTCGGAGTAAGTTTTCCGTTAATGTAGCAGGGAGCGGAAGATAAATTGATAACTGGCTGGGCAATATACTGCCTTGGGTTTTTCAAGATCTCCTTTTTGTAGGCAATAATTTCTTCTTCATTTGCTGAAAATCCCATCAACATGCCATAACCTCCGCTTTCATTGGTCTTTTTGATGACCAGCTGGTCAATGTTTTCCAGCACATAATTCCTTTCATCCTCATTATGAAGCTGGTAGGTGGGCACATTTTTCAGCAACGGTTCTTCGTTGAGATAGTACCTTATCATATCAGGAACATAAGAATAAATAGCTTTGTCATCGGCTACTCCGTTTCCGATAGCATTGACGATTGCTACGTTTCCTTTTCGATAAACGTTCATCAGCCCGGCAACGCCCAATACACTGGAGGAATTAAATACCAAGGGATCCAGAAAGTCATCATCCACTCTCCGGTAGATCACATCTACCCGCTGTAAACCTGAGGTGGTTCTCATGTACACATAATGATTATCCACCACAAGATCTTTTCCTTCCACCAACTCAATTCCCATAAGCCGCGCCAGTGTGGTATGTTCAAAATATGCCGAGTTGTAAATGCCCGGTGTGAGCAGCACAACGGTAGGGTTTGAGGCCTCTTTAGGTGCAAAAGAGAGCAGATTTCTATATAAGATATTAGGATAGTCCATAACGGTACGTATATTGTTCTGCGGAATTAAATCCGGAAAAATACGTTTGGTTATTTCTCTGTTTTCCAACATATAACTCACTCCACTGGGGGTTCTGAGGTTATCTTCAAGAATGTAGAATTCTCCATTATAATCTCTGATGAGGTCTATTCCTGCGATATGAACATAAATATCCCCCGGAACTTTAATCCCGCACATTTGGCGCAGGTAGTGAGGACAACTGTATACCAATTCTGTGGGAATCACTCCGTCTTTAATAATGAACTGCTCATTATAAACGTCTTTCAGGAATAGATTGAGTGCTGTGAGCCTCTGTTTAATCCCTTTTTCAATACGATCCCACTCGGTAGCGGTGATGATTCTGGGGATGATGTCAAACGGAAAGATCTTTTCTATGCCTTCCCCACTGCTATAGACTGTAAAAGTAATTCCCTGGCTCATGAACAACATTTTAGCCCTCTCGTCGTTTTTACTCAATTCTTCGGCTCCTAACCGTCTGATAAAATCGACCGTCTTTCTATAATGCTCCCGAACTCCTTTTCCGGAATACATTTCATCCCATACTTTTCGCCCAACCAAGTAAGAATCCAAAATATTCAACATTCCATCCATGACTCTATATTTTATGGGGGTTAATATTCTTGAGTAAATATTTTACAACAAATATACCAAAAAAATCGGGGTTGTTGGAAAAAATTAGAAAAAATATTTGCTTTTTACATTTATGAAAAATAAATAGGGGTATTATTTTGTTTTTTTAGGAGACATATGCTTTCTTTTTCTTTTCGAAGAAACCTTCCTGAATGTTAAAAAAGTATACGACGGCAACTGTTTTCCGCCCGTGATTAACCTGAACCGAGGTTAGTCTGAATAGGGAAATAAGAAAAAAATCCGCAATGACCTTCTTAAAAGGGGGAATATTTTAAACATCACTCACTTCTTTAACTCATTCAAATTATAAAAATGCAAGAAAAATGTTAACAATTTCATAAAAAAGAACATTCAAAATAAAGGATTGTATATTTTTTAAGAGATAAAAACCATAGGCTTTATTCTTATTAGTTGTTTTTAGTTAAATTTATTGATTTTTATTTAAAAAATATAATTAATAATTATTATATTTGCAAGCTTGTAATAAGCTGATTAACAAAGTTAAGTAAAAAACGGGTTTTAATTTAAAATAATTCTAAATAATTGCTGATAATATGAAAATAATTTTATATTTATGAACAGATTATTTTAAATTAAAAATAATATAGTATCTTTATATATTGAATTTATCTGATATAAAAAACATGCAGAAAAGAGAAGCAACAAAAAAAGGATTGTATAGTTCTGATTATGAACATGATGCCTGTGGGGTTGGATTGATAGTCCATACGAAAGGCTTAAGATCCCATTCAATTGTAGAGAATGGATTACAAGTTTTGGAAAACATGACTCACAGAGGCGCAGAAAGTGCAGATAATAAAACCGGTGACGGAGCAGGGATCATGGTTCAAATCCCTCATGAATTTATCCTCTTACAAGGAATAGCCGTTCCGGAAAGAGGAAGATATGGAACCGGATTGGTTTTTCTTTCCAAGAAAAAGGAAGAAGAAGAAAAAGCAACATTGCTGCTGACTGATTTAGTGCATAAAGAAGGTTTACATCTTCTAGCCGTGCGGGAAGTGCCTGTAAACAGCAATATTCTGGGAGAAATCTCACAGGATAGCGAACCGGTTATAAAACAAATATTCATAACAGGAGATGAATATTCTCAGCAAACTTTAGATCTAAAGTTATACCTGCTGCGGAAAAAATTCGAGAAAGCTCTTCTGGAATCAGATATAAAAGATAAACGAAGTAATTATATCGTAAGTCTTTCCACTAAGACCATCATCTATAAAGGAATGCTGACATCATTACAGCTAAGACAATATTTTCCGGATCTGCTTCATCCTAACTTTACAAGCGCCATTGCCTTAGTGCATTCCCGTTTCAGCACCAATACTTTCCCTACCTGGGATTTAGCTCAGCCGTTCCGGTTCGTGGGACACAATGGGGAGATCAATACCATCAGAGGAAACCGGCTTTGGATGGAAGCCAGAGAAAGCGTGTTGAAATCCGAAAAAATAGGAAAAATAGAAGATATATGGCCTATCGTACAATACGGAATGAGCGACAGTGCCTCTTTCGACAACGTGCTGGAATTTTTGGTCATGGCAGGAAAACCTTTACCACATGCCTTGGCAATGATGATTCCGGAATCATGGAATGATAAAAATCCGATTTCTTCCGATTTAAAAGCTTTTTATGAATATCATAGCATTTTAATGGAGCCGTGGGACGGACCGGCAACTATTTTGTTCAGCGACGGAAGATATGCCGGAGGATTACTGGACAGAAACGGATTACGCCCCGCACGGTATCTGATCACCCATAAAGACGTAATGGTTGTAGCTTCCGAAACAGGAGTTCTCACTTTTGACCCTTCCGAAATCAGGGAGAAAGGAAGACTAAAGCCCGGTAAGATGCTGATGGTCGACACAGAAACCGGAAGAATTAAATACGATGAAGAATTAAAAGAAAATCTGGCGAAAGCCTATCCTTATAAAAAATGGCTGGATAAAAACAGAACCTCTTTAGACAAAATCAGCTCAGGAAGAAGCGTGAAATATGACGTGGAGAACATGGAAAAAGTTCTTTCCGCATACGGATACTACAGAGAAGATCTGGAAAAGATCCTGCTTCCCATGGCTGTAGACGGAAAAGAACCGGTAGGCTCTATGGGAAATGATATTCCGCTTGCGGTTTTATCCAAAGAATCCAACCGTTTATTCGCTTATTTCAGACAACATTTCGCGCAGGTAACCAATCCTCCGATAGACCCTATAAGAGAAGAACTGGTTATGTCCTTAGCCGGTTATATTGGTTCCTCCTTACATAAAAATATTTTAGAGCCCATGCCCGAACATTGCAAGATGATCGGACTGACGTATCCCATAATAACCAACTTAGAATTGGACCTTCTGGAAAATTTAGAGTATAAAGGTTTTACATCCACCGTAATTCCTATGACTTTCACTCCTAATTCGGAAGAAACGGCTCAGGGATTGGAAAAAGGATTGGAAGAACTTTGTCAGGCAGCAGAAAAAGCCGTAGACAAAGGCAGCAATTATATTATACTCAGTGACAGAAGCGCTGATGACAAAAACATAGCAATACCTTCTCTATTAGCCGTATCGGCGGTTCATCATTACCTGATAAAGAAAAGGAAAAGAATGCAGATAGATATTGTGGTGGAATCTGCAGAACCTAGAGAAGTGATGCATTTTGCCCTATTGTTCGGCTACGGAGCGAATGCCATCAACCCGTATTTATCTTTCGCCCTATTGAATGATCTGGTTAAAAAAGGAGAAATACAGATGGTGTTTTCCACAGCAGAGAGAAATTACCTGAAATCTATTCATAAAGGATTGCTGAAAGTACTTTCTAAAATGGGAATTTCCACTTTGAAAAGTTACATAGGCGCTCAGGTTTTTGAAGCAGTAGGAATAAGTTCTGAAGTATTATCCAAATACTTTGGACACACGATCTCTAAAATAGAAGGAATTGATTTGGACGACATAGCCGAAAGTGTGATAAAATCATTTAAAGATGCCTATGAAAATCCACAAGCCTCTTCCATAAATGATAATTTGGGAATGTATGCATGGAGGAAAGGAAGAGAATCACACGCATGGAATCCTGAAACCATAGCAAAACTACAGATAGCAACCCGCACGGGAGATTATCAGAAATTTAAAGAATTTACCCGGGAAGTCGATAATAAGCCGGACAAAATTTTTATCCGGGATTTCATAGACTACAAATCCGCCCCTATTAATATAAGCCAGGTAGAACCGGCATCCGAGATCATGAAGCGATTTGTAACCGGAGCAATGTCTTTCGGGTCTATCAGTAAAGAAGTCCACGAAGCAATGGCTGTAGCCATGAATACGATCGGAGGAAAGAGCAACACGGGAGAAGGAGGGGAATTGGCAGAACGATTTGCTACCAATGCCCGTTCAGCCATTAAACAAGTAGCTTCCGGACGCTTTGGAGTAACTACGGAATATCTGGTAAATGCAGACGAAATTCAAATAAAGATCGCCCAAGGTGCAAAACCGGGAGAAGGAGGTCAATTACCCGGATTTAAGGTAGATAATGTCATAGCAAAAACCCGACATTCAATTCCGGGCATTTCATTAATTTCTCCACCGCCACATCACGACATTTACTCCATAGAAGATTTGGCGCAACTGATTTTTGATCTGAAAAATGTAAACCCTAATGCAATCATTAGTGTTAAATTAGTGTCAGAAAGCGGAGTAGGTACTATTGCCGCAGGAGTGGCGAAAGCAAAAGCAGATTTAATACTAATCAGCGGGTGCGACGGAGGAACGGGAGCCAGCCCTTTAAGCTCCATCAAGCATGCCGGACTTCCTTTGGAAATAGGATTGGCAGAAACACAACAAACATTGGTTCTTAACAATCTGAGAGGAAATATTCGGCTTCAAACCGACGGACAGCTAAAAACCGGAAGAGATATTGTAATTGCAGCCATGCTGGGAGCGGAAGAATTCGGATTTGCCACCAGTGCATTAATTATTCTCGGTTGCGTAATGATGAGAAAATGTCATTTAAATACCTGTCCGGTGGGAGTTGCCACTCAAAATGAGCAATTACGGGGCAAGTTTAAAGGTAAGAGCGATTACTTGATCAATTTCTTTACCTTTTTGGCTGAAGAAGTACGGGAACATCTGGCTTCATTAGGCTTCACCAAATTAGATGACGTTATAGGAAGAACGGATCTATTAACGACTAAAAAAGATATAGAAAATCCAAAATTTAAAAAGTTGGATTTCTCCCGAATTTTATATTACCCTGAAAATAACCGTAATGCATTAAAACAGGATAAAATTCAGGATCATAAAATTGACGCGGTATTAGACAAAGAACTTATTGAAGTTTGTCATCCGGCGATAGACAAAGCAATGCCGGTAGATTTAAGGCACATAATACATAATACAGACCGGGCGGTAGGAGCGATGCTTTCCGGAGAAATAGCAAAAAAATACGGAAATGCCGGCTTGCCGGAAAATACAATCCGGTGTACATTCAAAGGCTCTGCCGGTCAAAGTTTTGGAGCTTTTCTATCCAGAGGAGTTACTTTTGTCCTAAAAGGAGATGCCAATGATTATTTAGGAAAAGGCCTATCCGGAGGAAAAATTGTTTTGTTGCCTCCCAGCTCTTCCAATTTCAGACCGGAAAGCAATATTATAGCCGGAAATACTTTATTATACGGAGCAACTTCCGGAGAAGTATACATTAACGGACAGGTAGGAGAGCGTTTCTGCGTAAGAAACAGTGGCGCCATTGCCGTAGTGGAGGGAGCAGGAGACCATTGTTGTGAATACATGACCGGAGGAAGAACCGTAGTGTTGGGAAAAACCGGAAGAAACTTTGCCGCAGGTATGAGTGGAGGAATTGCTTATGTGTATAACATTGACGGAGATTTTGACTATTATTGCAACATGGAAATGGTAGAACTTTCATTAATTGAAGATTCCGCAGATACTCGGGAATTACAACATCTGATAAGCACTCATTTCGAATACACTCAAAGCCCTATGGCAAAGAGAATTTTAGTCAACTGGGCAGAAGAGGTAAATAAATTTATCAAAGTAACGCCTATTGAGTATAAAAGAGTATTGCAAGAAGAAAAGATCCGTGCAATCAACGAAAAAATTTCAAAACTAGAATACGATTATTAAGATTATTAGAGACTAAAAGATGGGAAATCCTAAAGCATTTTTAACAGTAAATAGAAAAGAAGCGGGATATCGTCCTAAACATGATAGAATTTCGGATTATGGAGAGGTAGAGCAAACATTAAATACGGAAGACCGGGTATTACAAGCCTCAAGATGTATGGATTGTGGAGTTCCTTTCTGCCAGTATGGATGTCCGCTGGGGAATAAAATGCCTGAATGGCAGGACTATATATACAAAGGAAACTGGAAGCGGGCAGCGTATAGTTTGCAATCCACTAATGACTTTCCGGAATTTACCGGCAGAGTTTGTCCTGCGCCCTGTGAAAAAACCTGCGTGCTGGCAATTGAGGATTCACCGATAACCATACGGGAAAATGAAGCCGCAGTGATGGAACACGCATACTCGGAAGGTCATATGAAACCTCTGATTCCGGAAAAACGTTCCGGAAAAAAAGTGGCCGTAATAGGTTCGGGGCCTTCAGGATTAGCCGTAGCAAACCAACTGAACCGAAGAGGTCATTCGGTGACGGTTTATGAAAAAGATACCCAGATCGGAGGATTATTACGTTATGGTATTCCGGATTTTAAACTCAATAAAAATGTAGTTCAGAGACGGGTGGATCTAATGCGGGCAGAAGGCGTTGAATTTATCACCAATACAGAAATAGGAAAAGATATAAAAGGAGGGGATTTGCTGAAGGATTATGACGCCATCTGTATTGCCATCGGTTCTCAGGTTCCACGTAATTTACCTGTCGAAGGAAGAGAACTGAACGGAGTGCATTATGCAATGGAATACCTGACCATGCAAAATAAAATAGTAGCAGAAGAAACTCTTGAAGAGAAAGATTTTATTAATGCCAAAGGAAAAAATGTTCTGGTAATCGGAGGAGGAGATACGGGTTCCGACTGTATAGGAACGGCAAACAGACAAGGCGCTGCTAATATTATCCAGATTGAAATATTACCCAAACCTAAAGAATTAAAGGAAATAGAAAACAGATGGCCGGTTCCGTTTCCAGCCTATTTAAAAACATCTTCTTCCCACTTGGAAGGATGTGAAAGACGATGGTCCTTAAATACAAAAAGATTCATAGGAGAAGACGGAAAACTTACCGCAGTTGAAGTAGTTGAGGTGGAATGGGAAAAAGATGCTTCCGGAAAGTTCACCATGAAGGAAGTAGGAACACCGGAAATCCTTAAAATAGATTTGGCTTTCTTGGCGCTGGGCTTTATTCATCCGATCTACGAAGGGTTTTTGGAAGAGTTGAAAATTACCCTGACTGAGAGAAAGAATATTCATACGGACGACTACAGAAAAACCAACATAGATAAAGTGTTTGCCGCCGGAGATTGTGTAAGCGGACAATCATTGGTAGTTACCAGTATTGCTTCCGGAAGAAAAACAGCCGGACATATTGATGAATTTTTGAAGAAGTAAACTTAATTACAAATAAATTTTTGAAACTTGCAATTAGTAACTAATTGCAAGTTTATTTTTTTAATTTTACAGGATAAATGGCCGAAACGAAACGAAATAACAAGTATCTGAAATATCATATTATTGCCCTGTTTACAGTAATTGTATGGGGTACTACGTTTATTTCCACCAAAGTGTTGATTAATCAGTCACTTTCTCCTACAGAAATATTCTTTTACCGGTTTTTGTTGGCTTATATAAGCATCTGGTTTTTTTCTCCCCGGATTATTTGGTCAAAGAGCTATAAAGATGAATTTTTGTTTTTTTTGCTGGGATTATGCGGGGGATCCCTATATTTCATTACAGAAAATACCGCGCTAGGCATAACTTTGGCTTCCAATGTTTCTCTGATATTATGCACAACGCCTGTTCTTACCGCCTTTTTATCTTCTCTGATATTTAAAAAAGACCGCCTGACCCGAAATTTGGTCTACGGATCCCTAGTTGCTATAATAGGCGTTGTATTGGTTGTTTTTAACGGGAATTTTATTCTTAAAATAAATCCTTTGGGTGATTTCCTCACTATTCTGGCTGCTTTTTCCTGGGCTTTTTACAGTTTGATCCTGAAAAGGCTGGAGTCTCATTATTCCACTCTGTATATAACCCGAAAGGTGTTTTTTTATGGGGTTTTAACCCTTGTTCCCTTGTTGTATTTTGAACCGATAAGTTTTAAGACGGAGATCTTATTTCATCCTGTTGTTTTACTAAACGTATTATTTTTAGGTCTGGTAGCTTCCCTGCTTTGCTTTTTTACATGGAATTTGGCGGTAAAAGAATTGGGAGTTGTGAGAGCTACAAATTACATTTATGTCATACCTCTCGTAACTTTAATTACCTCAGCCGTTGTTTTGGATGAAAAAATAACTTTAATCGCTGCCTTAGGTTCTGTTTGCATTTTATTGGGCGTGTATGTAGCAGAGAACGGGATGAAAATCCGTAAACCCAAAAAACACTTTACTTAACTAGAGTTCGGTTTAAGTGCAAGCTAAAAGCAGTTGACTGTCATATGCACATTTTCAATATTTTAAAGAAATTTTTTTAGTTATTAAACTGTATTCAGGAAAAATTATTCTTTAAATTCTGCCACTGCTTTTACAAAGGCTTCGGCATTTTCAACAGGAACATTAGGAAGAATTCCATGTCCTAAATTTGCAATATATTTTTGTACGCCAAAATTCCGGATCATTTTCTGGGTTTCCCTATAGATCTTCTCCGGAGAAGACAATAATTTAGCCGGATCAAAATTCCCCTGTAAGGTAATATTCCCTCCTGAAAATTTTCTGGCTTGTTGAGGAGTGATTGTCCAGTCTACTCCTAAGGCGGAAGCTCTTGATCGAGACATAGTTTCTAAAGCAAACCAACATCCTTTTCCAAAAACGATGACCGGTACTTTCTCTGCCAGCGCTTCTATGATCTGATTATTATATTTCCATGAAAGGTCTTCGTAATCTTCCGGTGAAAGTAATCCTCCCCAACTATCAAATACCTGAACGGCATCCACTCCGTGTTCAACCTTTTTAAGCAGGTATTGTATGGTATAATCGGTGATCTTTTGCAATAAAAGATGTGCCCATTCCGGATTTTTAAAACAAAACGATTTGGCTTTATCAAAGGTTTTGGATCCTTTTCCTTCCACTGCATAACATAAAATCGTCCAGGGACTTCCTGAGAAGCCAATTAACGGAATTTCATTGTTTAACCGCTCGCGGGTAATATCTATTGCTTCAAAAACATATCCTAAACTTTCTTCTACCAGCGGACTTTGAAGTTTTTCTATATCTTCCCGAGAAGCAATAGGCTGCTGAAGATACGGACCTACTGATTCTTTCAACTCAAACGGCATTCCCATAGCTTGTGGCACTACCAAAATATCTGAAAACAAAATGGCTGCGTCTATAGGGAATCGTTTCACAGGCATCAAAGTAATTTCCGCCGCCAACTCAGGGGTCTGACAACGAGTGAAGAAATCGTACTTATCCCGTAAGGCTCTGAATTCCGGCAGGAATCTTCCCGCCTGACGCATCATCCAAACCGGAGGTCTTTGCACTTTTTTACCTTGTAAGGCATCCAAAAATAAGGTGTTTTTAAGCATCTATCGTATCGTTTATTAAAGCAAGCAGCGATTCTTTGGTTGTTTCTTCCGGATAATAAATTTTATAATCTCCCAATTTTTTCACTGTTTCTGCCGTTGTTTTACCGCTGGTAAAGATAATGGTTTCTTTGGGAATTTCATTTACGGAAGTAAAAGACCTCACAGCCGAGGGACTCATAAAAACAATGCCGTCATAATATTTATCTATCTTATGTGGGGTTAAAATCGTTTTATAACTTTCTATGCCAATTACTTCTACTCCATTTTTTTTCAGGACATCCGGAAGGTTGGTCAATGACAGATTGCCTTTAAAAAAAACATATTTCTTTATATCGGTTTCCAACATTCTTTCCAATAAATCTTCTGAATAGTTGGAAATAAAGGTAATTTCCCTGTCTTGCCCATACAATTCCTGCGCAGTACTTTTCCCCACTACAAAAAATTGCCCGTTTAATTCGATGTTTTTAATGGCTTTTGCTGAGTTTTTACTGGTTACTATGAATGCCTGAACGTCTTCCGGAATTTGAGGAATAATTTGATCCTTCGGATAGATATTTATATTTATAAAAGGAATGTATTCAACCTCGTAACTCCGCTCATATTCATCGGAAAAAGAGGAAGCAGCAGTAACTAATATTCGCTTCATATATAATAATATTATTGCACTATACAAATATAATGTTATTTAGATATATATAAAAAAATCAAAACCTTTTTTAGTTGTTGACCTCAACGGCTGCTATCCTAGATGCGATTATCCGCATTTGCTGTATCCGCAACTTTTACAGTGCAGGCATCCTTCTTCGTATACCAATCCTTCCGGGTCCCCGCAATTAGGGCATCCTTTATTTATCTGAGTTCCATCCGGAATGTACTTTTTCAGCGCCCGTGCAACTCCGTTTTTCCAAGTGTTAATGTTTTCATCGTATAAGTTCAATCCATTGATCACATCTACCACATTATTGATAGGCATTCCATGCCGCAAAATTCCTGATATGAGTTTCGCATAATTCCAGTATTCCTTGTTGAATGATCGTGATAGTCCTTCTATGGTTATTCGATAACCCTCTTTATCAATATATTGAAAATCGTACCGGGATTTTTCATCGTTCTCCTCATCTTTATTTTTAACCACCCATCCTTTATTTACATAGGTCGGAAGGTTAAATGCGTCTTCCATCCTTCCTGTAAATATCTCATACGGTTTTTCGTCGATCAGTCCAATAACAGCCAGCCATTTTTCATATTCATTCTGAAAACGAATGATGTCTGCTTCCAATTTACGCGGTCTTTTCGGAGCATGGGTTTCTCCTATACTATCTACCGCTGCCGGAGCTTCTTCTTTTTTATCATTAGAGATTAAAACCCCCGAACGGGATCCGTCCCGATACACCGTAATCCCTTTCAATCCTTGTTTCCATGATTCTATATAGATTTCTCCTACTTTATCGACCTCTACATCTGAAGGTAAATTTATGGTAGAGCTAATGCTGTGCGTTGTATATTTTTGAACCAGAGCCTGCATTTCCACTCTTTTGATCCAGTCTATCTCGGGTGAAGTGGAACCGGCATACGGGCTTTTATTGACCTCCGTTTCTCCTGTTGCTTCCATCCAATCCTTTAATTTATGATGCCATACATCAAACTCTTCAAAAGCGTCTCCCATATCATCTATGAAAGAAATTGCCGCATTCGGATCATTGGCATTTACTTTTCTTCTTCTTTTATATCCTAATAAAAATACCGGTTCAATACCTGAGGACGTCTGCGCCAGCATACTCAGAGTTCCTGTCGGAGCTACGGTACTCAACGAAATATTTCTTCGTCCGTACGTCATCATTCTGGAATATAAATCGGAGAATTCCTTTTCCAGCATGTGTATAAATTCGGATGTCTTTTCATACTCAGGATTCCATGCGTCAAAGGTTCCTCTTTCTATAGCCATATCTACAGAACTGTCAAACTCTGCACTGCATTTGGTTCTCATTATTTCATCCACTAAATGCAACGCTCCGTCGGAACTATACCCCAATCCCATTGAGGCGATCGCGTCTGCCAGAGCTGTAAATCCCAAACCGGTACGGCGTCCTTTTTTTCCGGTATCTTTAAGTAATTGCCAGGTTTCCATTTCCGTTCTTTTAATAACGTCGGGGCTTTCGTCCGATCTTATTTTTTCCATGATCCTGTCTACGGCTTCTAATTCCAATTCTACCAAATCATCATTTAACCGTTGAGCCTCATATACTACTTCATAAAATTTTTCAAAATCAAATTCCGCATCCGGGGTAAACGGTTTTTTCACAAATGAAAACAGATTAACCGCTATCAAACGACAACTATCTCCTCCCTGCATGGCTATTTCTGAACAAGGATTGGTGGAATCATTCTTAAAATCAGGATAAACGGAAGAGGTTGAATATTTATGCTGCCGATCCCAGAAAATCAATCCCGGTTCTGCGGTATTATGGGCACATTCTATAATAGTGTTCCACAATTCTTTTGCTTTTACTTTTTTAGTATATACCGGTTTTTCGCTGTCTATAGGCCAGCGATGGGTATATTCGGCATCTTCCACTACTGCCTGCATAAATTCATCTGAAAGCCGTACGGAAACATTAGCTCCCGTTACTTTTGACAAGTCCTGCTTGATCACGACAAAGTCTTCCACATCGGGATGGGCAATATCTATGGTTAACATTAAAGCCCCTCTTCTTCCATTTTGCGCCACCTCCCGGGTGGTGTTGGAAAATCGTTCCATGAAAGAAACTGCGCCTGTAGTTGTTCCCGCCGAATTAGAAACATGGGAATTTTTCGGACGGAGATTGGAAATATCAACCCCGACGCCGCATCTTCTTTTAAATAATTGCGCTAATTGTTCATCCGTACGCATAATCCCTCCATAGGAATCGTAAACAGGCGGTACAACCACACAATTAGACAAAGAGGCGATCATGTTTTTATTTCCCAAAGCCGCCATTACACTCCCCTGAGGAATTACGTATTTAAATTTATCAAATAAATCGAATATTTTTTCTTCCGACAAAAACGGTCTTCTCTGACCATAAACGGAAAGTCCGCTTTTATTTGTCGGATCAAATGTTTTTTCAATTCTTGCGAATTCTTTTGCCATACGTCTATGCATATCTTCCGGAGATTTCTCCAGATAATTCCCGTTTATGTCCTTTACTGCATATTTCTTCATCCAGGTTGTAGCGGCTAATTCGTCTCCGTTAAAGTATCGTATGCTGTTTTCCAGTACTGTTTTTTCAGAAAAAACAGACTCTGTTTTAGTTTTTTGTTTGATCTCCATGCTAAAAAAATTATTTTGATACGTTCATCAAAATTACAACATAATAAAAAACGGATCATTTTTTTTCTTTTTATTTTCAAACTTTTTTCTGTTAATAAATTTTTTTCTTGTTTTTAAAATAAACAAATTTCCGATTTCGTTTTTTTATTTTTGTTTTTTATAAAGATAAAATGTACTTTTCAAATTGGTTTTTATCATACTGATGAGGCTCAAATCACAAAAATAATTATTGGATTTTTTCCTTTTAAATTTTTTTACCTTTGCATTTCACAAAATAAATGCTATGGAATTCCAAACCAAAAGATGGGTACGACCTGAAGATTTAAATCCTCACAACAGTTTATTTGCAGGCAGGTTATTGGAATGGATAAACGAACAAATCGGCGTAGCTACTGTCGTACAGCTAAAAAATAAAAGATTTGCCGTGCGGCATATTTCCGAAATTAATTTTAAAAGTCCCGCCCGTTCCGGCGAAGTAGTGGAAATTGGGGTGGAAATTGTGGAATTCGGAAAGACTTCTATAACTTTTCGGGCGGAAGCACATAATTATTCAACCGGAAAAGACATGTTAACTATTGAAAAAATAATCATGGTTCTTTTGGATGGGGAAGGAAACCCTGTTCCTCACGGACTGACTAAAGAATAAAACACAGGCTTTTGATAAAAATAGGACCCATAGAATTTCCGGATTTCCCCTTTCTTCTGGCGCCCATGGAAGATGTGAGCGACCCTCCTTTTCGCCGTTTATGCAAGATGCACGGAGCCGATTTAATGTATTCCGAATTTATTTCATCGGAGGGATTAATCCGAGATGCTATAAAAAGTCGTAAAAAACTGGATATTTTTGACCATGAACGACCGATAGGAATTCAGATTTTCGGCGGAGATGAAGAGGCGATGTCTTTATCTGCCCGAATTGTAGAAACCGTAAATCCGGATCTTGTAGATATTAATTTCGGCTGCCCTGTTAAAAAGGTCGTTTGCAAAGGCGCCGGCGCCGGAGTGCTAAAAGATATACCTTTAATGGTGAAACTGGCAAAAGCCGTAGTAAGAAGCACACATCTCCCCGTAACCGTAAAAACCCGTTTGGGCTGGGACGAGCAATCCATCAATATTGATGAAGTGGCGGAACGATTGCAGGATGTGGGAATTCAGGCATTGACCGTTCATGCCCGCACACGATCCCAAATGTACAAAGGACATTCGGACTGGACTCATATTGCCCGAATAAAAAACAACCCCCGGATCCATATTCCCATATTTGGGAATGGAGATATAAACTCTCCCGAAAAAGCTAAGGAATATAAAGAAACTTATGGCGTGGACGGCATCATGATTGGCAGGGCAGCCATAGGAAATCCTTGGATATTTGAAGAAATCAAACAGTATCTGAAAACAGGCGAATTACTTCCGAAACCTTCTGTTCAACAACGGATAGAGGCTGTAAGAAAACACGCTGTATGGTCTGTGGAATGGAAAGGAGAAAGAGCCGGAATTCTGGAAATGCGGCAGCATTATTCCAATTATTTTAAGGGACTTCCTAATTTCAGGGAATATAAAACTCAACTTTTTTCGGCTCTTACCTTAGAAGAACTGGAATCGGTTTTTAAATCCTTATCGGAACTACACTAAAATCACTTCCCCCTCAAGCGGCGCTGCCGTTGATGTTTAATTACTTCCGTTTTCTTTCCCAATCAGGCTAAATTCGGTTGCAGCCAATATTGGGCGTCTTCCGGTTTAATTTCTTTACGCTTTGCAAAGTCTTCTACCTGCTCCTGAGTAATTTTTCCCAGCCCGAAATATTTGGACTGCGGATGGGAAAAATAATATCCTGATACGGAAGAAGCGGGATACATAGCCAAATTTTCCGTTAGTTGCACTCCTATGCTGTTATTTACATCCAGCAATTCCCAGATGGTTATTTTTTCGAGGTGATCGGGGCAGGCAGGATAGCCGGGCGCCGGACGAATTCCCTGATATTTTTCGAAAATCAGCGCATCATTATTCAGGTCTTCGTAAGGAGCATATCCCCATATCTCTTTTCTGATCTTTGCGTGCATATATTCGGCTAGAGCTTCTGCAAGACGGTCGGCAAGAGCTTTTATCATGATTGCCGAATAGTCGTCGTTGTCTTTCTCATAGTGCTTTGCCAGCTGTTCCGCCCCGAAAACAGATACAGCGAAGCACCCGATGTAATCGTGCCGGTTTTCAGGGTTTTTAGGCAATATAAAATCGGACAGAGCAAAGTTAGGAAGCCCTTCCGCTTTTTTTGTTTGCTGGCGCAAGGTTCGGAAAGTGTTTATCCGGTGTCCCTTTTCATCGTAAATCTCTATGTCGTCCTGAGAATTGGAGTTAGCGGCAAACAACCCGATAACGGCTTTAGGATGGAGTAATTTTTCTTTCATTATTTTGTCCATCATTTCCAAAGCTTCTTTATATAAGCTGCCGGCTTCTTTTCCTACTACTTTGTCGGTAATAATATCCGGAAACTTTCCGGTTAACTCCCAAGTTCGGAAAAACGGCTGCCAGTCAATATAATTTTTTAGTTCTTCCAAAGAAATACTTTCAAAAACCTGAACTCCTAACCGGTTAGGTATATAGGGTTTAAATTCACTCCAGTCAATCCGAAACTTATTGTTTCTCGCCTGTTCCAAGTTCAGGTATTCTTTTTTTACATTTCGGTTGAGATAGCCTTCTCTCAAATGTACGTATTCTTCTTTTATTTTATCTTTGAATTCTCCGCTTTGAGCGGATAACAGGGATGAGGCTACTGTTACCGATTTGGAGGCATCCAGCACATGAACGGCTGTATGACTATATTTCGGGGCAATTTTTAATGCTGTATGGATCTTTGAGGTAGTTGCCCCGCCAATCATCACCGGAAATGACAGTTTTCTTTTTTCCAGTTCATCCACCACGCTGATCATTTCATCCAGCGAGGGGGTAATTAATCCGCTTAATCCGATCAGATCCACCTGTTCTTTAATGGCGGTTTCTACAATTTTTTCTTTAGAAACCATTACTCCCAAATCAATAATTTCGTAATTATTGCAGGCAAGAACTACTCCTACAATGTTTTTTCCGATGTCGTGTACATCTCCTTTTACGGTAGCCATCAGGATCTTCCCGTTCGAATGGGATTCTCCGGATTTTTCGGCTTCAATAAAAGGCTTAAGATAGGCTACGGCTTTTTTCATTACCCGGGCAGTTTTTACTACTTGTGGAAGAAACATTTTACCGGAACCGAAAAGTTCTCCTACTGTATTCATCCCGTTCATCAAGGGGCCTTCGATAACCTCTAACGGTTTTTCCGCCTGTTGCCGGGCTTCTTCAACGTCTTGTTCTATATAGTCGGAATTTCCTTTGATCAAGGCATATTCCAATCGTTTTTCTATGGAAAAAGTCCTCCATTCTTCTACTTTTTGTTCTTTCGCTTCCCTGCCCGGAGTGACGGTTTCTGCATATTCCATCAGTTTTTCGGTGGCATCTTCGCTCCGGTCAAAAAGGACATCCTCTATTTTTTGAAGTAATTGGGGTTCTATTTCTTCATAAATTTCCAATTGGGAAGGATTCACTATTCCCATATCCATTCCGTATTTGATGGCATGGTAAAGAAATGCGGCATTAATGGCTTCCCGCACTTTATCATTTCCCCGGAAAGAGAAAGAGACATTACTTACTCCTCCGGATACGAAACATCCCGGAAGGTTTTCTTTTACCCATTTTGTTCCTTCAAAAAAATCCAGCGCGTTTCTGCGGTGTTCCTGCATTCCGGTTCCTACCGGAAATATATTCAGGTCGAAAATAATGTCTGAGGGATGAATTCCCAGTTTATTTACTAAAATATCATACGAACGTCGGGAAATACTCTTTCTTTTTTCGAGGTTATCTGCCTGTCCTTCTTCATCGAACGCCATAACAATCATAGCTGCTCCGTAGCGCCGGATAATTTTGGCTTTACGGATAAACTCCGCTTCCCCTTCTTTCAAACTGATGGAATTTACGATGCCTTTCCCCTGAAGGTTTTTCAACCCGGTTTCAATCACTTCCCAGTTGGAAGAGTCTACCATAACCGGAACGCGGGCAATATCGGGTTCGGAAGCTATCAGCCGGAGGAATGTAGCCATGGCTTTTTTCCCGTCTATCAATCCTTCGTCCATACAAATATCTATAATCTGCGCGCCTCCTTCTACCTGATCCCGTGCAACGGAAAGGGCTTCGTCATATTTCTCATTTTTAATAAGATTCAGAAATTTCCGGGAACCGGTAACATTGGTTCTTTCTCCGATATTGATGAAATTGTTGTTAGGGAAAACGGAAAAAACTTCTAATCCTGATAATTTTAATGTGTTTTGCATAATCTGAAAAAAGTATACAAAGTTACAATTTTAGGGTTTAAAAGACAGAATGTTTACAATTCTTTATTTCGTTAGGATATTCTGTTAAAAAATGTAATTTTGAAGAAAAATTTTTCGTGTTATGAAACTGCTGAAATTGTTATTTATTCTTTACTCAAGTTTTATTTTTTCACAGAAGTATATTCCCATCGACACTATAGACAAAGAGAAAAGAGATGCCGCCGTTTCCACTTTTCAGCAGTCTAACAAAATATATGTTGAGTCCTTGAAAAAAAATTATCCGGGAAAGGATGGAAAACTGTTGGTTAAGAGTAATGAAGAGTTTAGTAAGGAATTCGAAGAAGAAATTAAAGAGGGTAAGTTTTGTTATGATCCTCGTTTTTTAAGCTACATAGAACAGGTATTGAACGGACTGCGAAAAAATAATCCGTTGATTCCTTCCAATTCCAAAATCATGGTGTCGAAAGATCCCAGCTTAAACGCTTATTGTTTACCCAACGGAACTTTTGTGTTTAATATGGGGCTGTTTTACTGGCTGGAAAATGACGACCAGTTAGTTTCGGTCTTGTCCCATGAACTAAGCCACAAGATTTTAAATCATTCCGAAAAAAGCGAGCTGGCCATCGCCAAGGAGGAATTATCTACAAAAACCAAAGTACGATCTCTTAAAAAACAAAAATACAAAAAACATCAGGCTGCTTTTAGTTTATTTAAAAGCAGATTGTATGCTACCGGAGAACTTCGAAAAAAGCATGAATATCAGGCAGATTCTTTGGGACTGGTATTGATGAAAAATGCCTCTCTTAATGAAGGCGCATTCATTGATGCGTTACAATTAATGGAAAAATATGATACGATCAAACCCGTAGGATTAAAATCGGAAATTTATAAAAAAATATTTAACCTGCCCAATCAACCTTTTAAGAAGGAATGGCTGGAGATGGAAGATTTTTCGAAATATGATTATTCGTTATATGAGGAAAAAATAAATAAGGATTCCACTACTTCCCACCCTAAAACAGATTATAGGATAGTTCGATTAAAAAATGATTTTCCTGAACTGAAAAAGAGTTTTAAAAAATCCCTTCCTACAGAAGAATTTAAAAAGTTACAGGAAATCGCTGAATATGAACAAGTGCCTTCCATGTATTTTAATGAACAGTATGGCGAGGGGATTTATTTGTGTCTGATTCGGTTACAAGAATCTCCTTCCGATAAATATTATCTGGAATGGTTGGGGAAATGTTTTGAAAAGATTTATGAAGGGAGGAAGAACTATCAGTTAAACCGGTATCTGGACCACTTAGAACCGAAAGAACAATCGGAAAGTTATCAGCAGTTTCTGAATTTTATGTGGAATTTATCTTTGGAAGAAATCGGAAATATTGTTGCTCATTATACTAAAAAAAGCGCCGGATAAACCGGCGCTTTTGCATATTTTGCGTATCAGAATGGGTTCGTTCTGTTTAATAATTCACCTTTTCCAATCGAATCTGATCGTACTTTTCTTTTTTATTGTATTCTCTTAACAGGATGTATCCTTCCTTAGCTCTCATAGGGAGAATAACATATTCTTCTTTTTCATCTTTGAATTTAGAGGAAATCGGAATTCTTTCTTCTTTCATATCTCCGTTGAGGATGGTACTTATTCCCAGCGTCCATTTTTTGTCCTTATCCGAGTAATCTTTAAAGAAAAATACAACTCCTGCATCGTCTTTAATGTACTGGGAAAACTGATAATCGTAATTATAATCTTTGGTCAGTTCTTTTTCAATGGTTTTAACCTTTTTTAAATTAAAATCCTTATCCATGAAAAACAAAACAAAGTCGGTTGTTTTTTCTCGTTGTGTGGTGGCTGCTTCAACCAATACATTTACGATAGGAATAGGTACCAGATCTCCTATTCCTTTTTTATACGGTTTGTATTTTTCCGTTAGCATACAGATGGTGCCGTCTTTCAGCATAAAATACTGAACAGGTCGTAATCTGTAATTTTTTTCTGCTTTTCCTTTTTTATCTACATCTATCTGGGTTTTATAATCTTCCCAGAGGGTATATTTTTTAGAGATTTCGTTTCCTTTTTCATCTAAAACAATTTTAAAAAAGCCTAAATTTTTATCCAGTGAAAATCCTTCCTTTTTATTATAGGCAGAATAATTTCCGGTGATAACGAATTGATTGTTTACTTCTTTCGTATTTAAAATATGACTGTAAAGGCTTTTGGTGTTTTCAAATACATATTCGTATTTTTTTTCTCCGGTTTTAGGGTTTAATGCAACATATTTTACCTCCGATACATTCTTTTTGTTTACGAAGTATTCCGTAATATATATGTTATTTTTAGTTATATCATTTATTGCGATACTTTTATATTTGTTTCTTTTAGCATTGGGGTTATATTCATAAGACCATTGGAGTTCCTTATTATAATTGAAGAATTTCAGATATCTGTTATTCGATGTTTTACTATTATTATCCGTTTCAATAATAAAGAATCCTTTATCTCTTCCATAAGCAAAAGGATATCCTTCATAAGAGGGTTTGACTCTTTTTATATTTCTCATATATGCCTTATACTCTTTACTGGTTTGAGGTACTTCGTTTATAACTCCGTTTGCGTAATGATATTCGGGAGAGACGGTTTTATTTTTGAGTGAAATAATCTGAAACGTATAGAAATTATACGGAAGACCGACCTGATACCTTGTCCTTCTTAAAAGTATATGATCCTCATCCATTACAGAGCACCTGTAACTGAAATTACGCACTCTTTCATATTCTTTTACGGTAAAAGTGCCGTTGGATACCTTGTTCAGGTTTTTATCCAGAAACACATATTCCATTTGGGAGGTTTCTTTATCTATCTTATCCTGATCGTAAAGGTAAAAATATCCATAAACATCTTCTTTTGAATCATAAAGAATATTGCTGGAAACCAGAGTTCCGCTGGCTATATTGGCCAAATCACGTGTTTGACCGTTAAGAAAAACGGTTGTTATCAGAAAAGTCGTAAATAAAAGTAATTTTTTCATATGGCGTTTTTTCAAAAAGTTATTTTAACTGTGTATCGAAATCCTAATTTTAATTTTTGTTTCCGGAGAAATTGAAAAAAAGAAATAACTTAACATAATCTTTGTTTTACTTCTTCAGGGAGAGATATTACTTTTTTCTGTTTGTAATCAAAGCAGACCATTCCTGTCTTTGCTTTGGCAATAGTTGTTGTTATGCCGTCTTTTACAGACTCCAGCAGGTAGTAAATATCAAAGCCCGCCCTTCCGAAATTTTCCGCTTTTACCTTTATCCGAAGTGGCTGTCCGTAAAGTAATTCATGCGTATATTCTATCCCTGCGTCAGCCATTATCAGTCCTGCGCCTTCAATATTTAATTCGGAATATCCGAAAGAGGATAAAAATCTGACACGTGCCTCATGAATAAGTGAAAGTATCGTATCGTTTCCTACATGCCCCCCAAAATTTATATCGGTAATACGCACGGGAATCTCCGTTACATATTCGAAAGTTTCCGGAAGAACTATTTTTATTCTGGGCATAGCTATTGTCATAAGGCGTTCAAACTTACAAAAATTATGATAAATAAAAAATCGGTTTATTTATTTTCTTCCCGTCTCCGATCTGAAATAGAGAACCCCGGAAAAAGCAGGTTTTAACTTGAAGGATCTACGAATTAACCGGTAAAAAATGGTAAAATACAAATTACAAGTTAACAAGTACCGCTATAAAATAATTCCTTCCTTTTCTGAGAATATTATTCCAGTCCGAATACACCGAGTATCTTCTATCAAATATATTTTCCATTCCCGACTTTAAAGTAAGAGTATGCTTGTCAAAAGACAGGCTATACCCAAAAGAAATGTTGCATACCAGATAACCCGGCGTTTTGTCTTCTCCGAATTCCGAATTGAATTCATTCTGCTTTCCTGCTCCTTTTATCTGTATTTCCGAATTAAATTTACTTTTATGAAAAAACAGGGTTGATGAATACATAACCGGAGCAATAAGAGGAAGCGGCTTGTCATGGTTATCTCTTCCCAAATTATACGATACCTGATTTGTCCATTCAAAAAGGTTCAGGAAGCGGTATTTCAACTGCATACGGGTAGTAAAAATAAAAGCCCGGGGTAGGGGAATATATATCTTTGCTCCCTGAGCTCCCAAAGTCATCGGAGAGAGTGAAATATCCGGTTTTCCGGTTATATAATCAAAAAAGTGAAAACAGGAAGCCTCCAGATTTAGTTCAACTTTCTTCTTTTTCCAATTCAGGGACATGTTTCCTTCCAGTGACTTTTCATTTTTAAGAGATGGATTTCCTATATAATCATAATTATCAAAACTATTAAAAAGATAAAAACCGTATGCTTCCGAAGCGGAGGGCGTTCTTTCTCCGTATCCTCCTCCGGCGGTCAGAGTCAGGTCATTTTTAGTGTATTGATAATGTGCTGTCGCTTTAAACAAAAAACGATTCCGGGATTTGTTCGTTTCCGGGAAAAAAATCCGGATGCTTCGAAGTCCGAAGTTGCTTTGGATAATCTCATGCTGAAATCCTGCCCGGGAAGAAAAATGAAAAGAATTTTTCTCATTTATACGATACATGTCTTCTATAAAAATGCCGGTATTATACGTCCGGATGTCCGGCCAGGTATACATAAACATGGGTTTTTCGTTCGGGTTTTCCGGATACATGGTCATTTCCGCTTCCGACTGATTGTAATATCCGTCCCAGTTGGCTGTGAACGAATGCCGGGACGTATTCCCTTTAAGTAAGGAATAAAAACCCCGGGTTTTGCTTTTGCCGGGCATATCCATATGTATGGGAACATCCGGACGTTTTGTATCATCCATCTTATGGACGATGGAATTATAATAAAATTTGGTTTCCCATAAAGAAAAAATATCGGACAGATTTTCTTTTTTATAACTTAGAGAGGTTATCCATGCTCTGGCTGTTTTCACATCCATGGTAAGAGCCGGGTATCCTACATCAGACGCGTCGTCGTAAATCAAAGAACCCTCTATAACTCCGGATTGAGGAAATTGATATCCGATATTTGCATAAGAGTTGAATTTTTCAAACTGAGAAAAATAAACTTCCTCGTGATCGCCTGCCTGATAATTTTCGCTTTTCCTGTGGAAAACCCCCATGTTGGTATAAAATTTCGGACGGGAATAGGATATATCCAATCCGTTGGTGCGATAGTCTCCGTTTGATTCATATCCCGTATTCAGGCTGCTCTTCCATTTTTTTGAAGAAAACCCCGTTTTGTTCAAAGCCAGATTGATACCTCCTCCGATACTGTTACTCCCGTGAACTCCGTTTTCTAAGCCTGAGTAAACCTGAAGTTTTTTCAGATTAGATATTTCCACATAAGAAGTTACCGGATCCATTTTATCCGTGCAGGCACTAAATATTTTCATTCCGTCAATGGTCACCGAAATACGTTCCGAAGCCATATTGTTCAGGGTAGGTTCCCATGCATAATTTCCTCTTTGAATCAGGTTTATCCTGCCTGAATTCTCCATATATTCGTCCAATGTAGACAGAGGTTTGGACTCTTTTCGATAGTCCAAACCTTTCTTTCCAATTACAATTATTCCCTCAAGATTTTTATCCTGAATAGAATCTGCAACCTGAGAATAAGAAAAACAAAAATGGAGTAGGCAGGAAAGTATTATAACTTTTTTCATTTCCTAAAATTCCAATTCCCAGTAGATGCTGCTGGATTTATTAGTTTCCGTTATGGTTTCTCCTTTAATTACCTGACCTTTGTCGTCAAGCACTATCAGGTTTATTTTCCAGTATCCGGTCATGGTAAGATTCACTTTTCCTTTGTAAAATCCGGATGTTCCGGTATAGGTCAGGTCAACGTTGTTCGGAGAGCTATGATTTCCCATTCCCGGCATTCGCGGATCAAATTTAATCGTATAACCATCCACCGGAACAAAGGTATTCATATCCTGCATTTTGTATAAATATGCCGTCAGGTCGTTAGTTCCGACATCGGGATGTGAAGGCTCTACCAATGTGACAACATACCTGCTATTATCTGTTCCTGTAAATCCCTGCAGCGTTCTCTTCAAAGATTGTGATACATTCAGATTTCCGGAAATTTGGGCGTTTTGTCCTTTTATGCCGTAATCCAGAGTAAGTTTCCAATATTCAGACTCAGAACCAGCCATCTGAAAGAGTATGAAGCCTTTATACCAAGTTTGCTTTTCCGGAACTTTTTCGATGCTTCCCGCCGGACAGGAATGACTTTTGCTTGTCATATGCATCACCGGATGCCAGGAAAGTGATGCCCCGGATTCAAACTTTTCGGTTTTTTTGTTTTTTAGCTGTAGGTAAATTTCATTATACCCGGTAATCAGTTTCCCTGTTTTCGTGTAAAGAGAAACCTCATAATTCTCATCGGTAAGTTCCTGTATTTTCACCAATCCCGAAATTTCATCCTGACTATGATTAATTACTTCCACATCGTTGTCGTCACTGCTACACGATAAAAAAACAGCTGATAAAAAAAGACTGTAGAGTATTTTATATATTACTTTCATTTTTTGATTTTTTAGTTGTATTGATAATTGAATGGTACGTTGCACAAATCCCGCTCAACAAGATTGTATGCGGTCTGTGGCATAAAAAACACGGGCTAAATGCAATCAGCCGGATTTTCTATTATTTGGTAAGAAGGGGAGGGGGTTATACAACCGGTGGTTTCAAAAAAGAAACACAAGAAAGGTATGAATACAAATTATTGTAAAAGAAATTGTTATTTATAAAAGTCTGTACAGAATATTTGAATGCAACGTTGTATTTTTCCTGAACGATAAATGCATCTATTATTTTAAAAGTTCCGTTTTGGGTATTTTCGGGAATATTTTCCGCAGATTTTTCCGCTATTTCTTCTATCAGATGACATTTACCGTTACAATTAAGTTCCGGTTTATCCTTGTTAATACACAAAACCGTTGAAATATAATCATAATTAATTCCATAATCCAATAAGGGGGCTAATGGACGAAATGATAAAATAATCACTAACAGTATGATTCCATACTTCATTTTATAAAAATAACCATTATTTCGGAATTATCCAAATCCATTTTTAAAAAATACACTGAAAATCTTTTTATAAAAGAACTTTAAATAAAATTTCACCTGATTTTCGGTTACTTACGGTTAATCCGGATGCCGGAAAAATTCGGGATTATTCCTGAATTTTCAACTTCAGTATAAAAACAATAAAGGTAGAAAACTCGAACGAATTTCCGAAGAATCTGAACTTTGGCGCAATGGAATTTCTTCCGTATCCTTCCAAAACTACTTTTCGGGCTTTTTTATAAAAAGCCCTATTCTTTTTTTGGCATATTAATTGACTTTCTAGTTAGTCGAATTCGAGCGGTTACAGGGTTGTAAATTAAAAATCAACAGTTTGCGTTTACTAATTAACTTTAAGCAATCCTTACAGATTCAGATATTCGAAAGTTTGTCAGAAAAATAAAACAGAAACAACATGAAATTTGACATATTGTCACTAGACCAGGTTCTACAAAACGATGGAGAATTTGTCCCATTATTAAGTCAGGACGAAGAAGACCGGATGATGAATGAAACATTTCCCGCCGTATTACCTTTGTTACCGGTACGGAATGTCGTATTATTTCCGGGAGTCGTTGTTCCGGTCACTGCCGGAAGGAATAAATCCATCAAACTGTTAAGAGATGCTCAAAAAACAGATAAGATCATTGCGGTCATAACCCAGAAGGAAATCCATACGGATGAGCCTCAGATTCACGATTTGCACAAGGTGGGAACCATTGCGAAAATCCTGAAACTGCTCAAAATGCCCGATGGAAGTTCCATGGCGATCATTCAGGGAATTCGAAAATTTTCTCTGGATGCAATCGTTGAAGAAGAACCGTATTTGAAGGCGGAGATCACCCTGCTGGAAGACAAGAAAAAAATTGTAGGAAAGAATAAAGAACACTTTGAGGCTTTGCTGGAAAATCTTCGTGAAACCGCCATCAGAACCATTCAGGAAAATCCGGCGATCCCTTCGGAGGCTTCCTTTGCCTTAAAAAATATTGAAGGAAGTTCTCTTCTGATAAATTTTGTTGCTTCCAATCTGGATCTTCCTTTAATCGAAAAACAGGAATTGCTGGAAATAAACAACCTTGTGAACAGGGCTTCCAAAACCCTGAAATATCTGAATTTGGAACTTCAGAAAATAACCCTGAAAAATTCCATTCAGGATAAGGTAAACACCGATTTAAACAAACAACAACGGGAGTATTTCCTTCATCAACAGATAAAAACCATACAGGAAGAACTGGGAGGCGTTTCGTACGAAGCAGAAGCGGAAGGCATGAGAAAAAAAGCTTCCAGAAAAAAATGGAGTAAAACGGTAAAAGAACATTTTGAAAAAGAGCTCAACCGACTTATACGGATGAATCCGCAAACTCCCGACTACGGTGTTCAGAGAAATTACCTCGAGCTGTTGTTGGATTTACCCTGGAATAGTTATTCCAAAGATAATTTTGATATTATCCATGCTGAAAAAGTGCTGAATAAGGATCATTTCGGACTGGAAGAAGTTAAAGAGCGCATTCTGGAATATCTGGCAGTTCTCAAACTCAAGGGAGATATGAAATCTCCTATCATCTGTCTGTATGGACCTCCGGGAGTAGGGAAGACTTCCTTGGGTAAATCCATAGCTTCCGCTTTGGGTAGAAAATACATACGAATGTCTTTGGGAGGTTTGCACGATGAATCGGAAATCAGAGGACATAGAAAAACTTATATCGGTGCCATGCCCGGAAGAATTATCCAGTCTATAAAAAAAGCGGGAACTTCCAATCCTGTAATGGTATTGGACGAGATTGACAAAATAAGCACCAGCGGACACGGAGATCCTTCTTCTGCCTTGCTGGAAGTACTGGATCCGGAGCAAAACAGCACTTTTCACGATAACTTCCTCGATATGGACTATGATCTATCCAAGGTACTGTTTATTGCTACGGCAAATAATCTTTCTACCATTCAGCCGGCTCTACTGGACCGGATGGAAATAATAGACATCTCCGGATATACCCTTGAGGAAAAAATAGAAATTGCTTCCAAATATCTTCTTCCTAAACAGATTCTGGAACACGGACTAAGTAAAAAAGATGTTTCTTTGGATAAAAAAGAACTGGAATTCATAATTCAGGCATATACCCGTGAATCCGGAGTTAGAAATTTGGAAAGAAAGATTGCAAAAATAATCCGAAATACCGCCTTGTTGATTACCCGAAATGTTGAATATACCAAAAAACTCAGTCGGGCAAGGATTGAAAAAATACTGGGACCTCCTGCAATGCCCGATGAATCCGAAACCAACAAAGTTCCGGGAGTAGTAACCGGACTTGCCTGGACACAGGTGGGAGGAGATATTCTTTTCATTGAAAGTATTCTTTCCAAGGGAAAAGGAACTCTTACCATGACCGGAAATCTGGGAAATGTTATGAAAGAATCGGCAACTATTGCACTGGAATATATCAAAGCCAACCACGAACAGTTTGGTATAGAACAGAAAAAATTGGAAGAAAGCAATATTCATATTCACGTTCCTGAGGGAGCTACTCCTAAAGACGGACCTTCGGCAGGAATTGCCATGCTGACGTCACTGGTTTCTTCTTTTACAGGGAAAAAAGTAAAATCGAAATGGGCAATGACCGGAGAAATCACTCTGCGGGGAAAAGTGCTTCCCGTAGGAGGAATTAAGGAAAAAATCCTAGCTGCCAAGCGTGCCGGTATTACGGATGTTATTCTCTGTGAAGAAAACAAAAAGGATATGGAGAAAATAAATCCTGAATACGTTAAAGCATTGAAAATACATTACGTAACTCAAATGTCCGAAGTGATAGAACTGGCTATTTAAAAAACCCAAATTCAAAAAGATCTTTCTTTTTCTTTGAATACATAAACAAAGCCACCTGTTTTACAGGCGGCTTTGTCATTTCTTTATAAATATCAGAATTGTTTTAACCTCAGTCAGACAAAAGTTTAGGATGATCAAAACAACTAATATTTATTATTTTAAGTTATTATTTACTTATTATTCAATATATTATACTTTTTAAAACAATAACTAATTACTTTGTTGATAACTCTTATTATTGCTTAAAAAGTAAAATTTTTATATGTGAAAGAACCTCAATGTTTTTTCTTTTTCTTTATGTGAAATTTTTTTTTATAACTCATTAAAAATATATTAGTTAATCAAATATTAACAATATAGTTACTTTTTTGTTAAGAATTTTAAGTAATTAATTACAGTAATAAGCTTTTAATTTTCCATTATAAATAATATTCAATTTTCCAATTATTATTTATCTTTTTTTATGTTGGCTTATATATCAAATACGATAAAATTATTAACACTAAAACTATCAACAGTAAAACTATCAACATTATTAAAAATATGTTAATAATTATGTATTATATTTATATTCAATTATTTAAAATAAAATAAAGTTGTAAATAAACTATACAAAACCTGTTAAAAATATATTTAAAAAATTTATCAACATATCAACATAGCTATTATCATCATCATTAAAATTTTCTTACTCTTTTTTAAATAAAAAATAAATGATTTTAATAATAATGAAATGTGAATAAATCTCAGCTAATAAAATTTCTGTTTTGTTTTTTATGAGAGTATATTTGTAAGAAATTACATGTAAAAAATTATGAAAACAGTTAATGATTTCAATTTTAATGGAAAAAAGGCTTTAATAAGAGTTGATTTTAATGTTCCTCAGGATGAAAACCTGAATGTTACAGACAATACAAGAATAGTTTCCGCTAAACCTACTATAGATAAAATAGTAAAAGACGGAGGTTCGGTTGTTTTGATGACTCACCTGGGAAGACCCAAGGGACAGGTTAGTGATAAATTTTCTTTGAAACATGTTGTGGATGAGGTTTCTAAAGTGCTTGGCGTTTCTGTAAAATTTGTAGATGAATGTGTAGGTGAGAAGGCGGAAGCCGCATCCGGAGATTTGAAGCCGGGAGAAGTTTTGTTGTTGGAAAACCTGCGTTTTCATTCTGAAGAGGAAAAGGGAGATGTTGAGTTTGCCAGACAGTTGTCCAAACTGGGAGATATTTATGTGAACGATGCGTTTGGAACAGCTCACAGGGCTCATGCTTCTACTGCGGTAATTGCTCAGTATTTTCCTTCTAACAAGTGTTTCGGTCTTTTAATGGCTAAGGAGTTGGATGCAATTCAAAAAGTTCTTAAAACAGGAGAAAAACCGGTTACGGCAATTTTAGGTGGTTCTAAGGTTTCTTCTAAAATTACGATTATTGAAAATATACTTTCTGTGGTAGATAATCTGATAATTGGAGGAGGTATGACCTATACTTTCGTAAAAGCCAAAGGAGGAAAGATAGGAAATTCCATTTGTGAAAATGATAAACTGGATCTGGCGTTGGATATTTTGAAAAAAGCAGACGAAAAGAATGTAAAGGTTTACATACCGGAAGATTCCTTGATTGCAGATGGTTTTTCTAATGATGCAAAAACTCAAATAGTTAAAACTAAAGATATTCCTGATGGATGGGAAGGTTTGGATGTTGGTACTGAGACTATAAAGATCTTCTCTGATGTAATATTACAATCCAAAACCATATTATGGAATGGTCCGTTGGGAGTATTTGAAATGCCAAATTTTGCAGGAGGAACCAAGGCTATCGGCGATGCTATCGGCGATGCTACTAAAAACGGAGCTTTTTCTTTGGTAGGAGGAGGCGACAGCGTGGCTTTCGTTAAGCAAAATAACTATACGGACAAGGTAAGTTATGTTTCAACAGGAGGAGGGGCTATGCTTGAGTCTTTAGAAGGCAGAGAATTACCGGGCGTAGCTGCAATATTGAATGATTAGAAAAATAAGCCTTAATTATAAATTAACGTTTAAAAATAAAGTTAATTTTATAATAAATGAATATTTTAATTAAGGTTTTTTATACATATTAAAGGAAAAAAGAGTATTTGAAAAGTAAGAATACTCTTTTTTATTTTTATATTTACAAAGTAAAATGTTGGTATATAATAAGATGAAAAATTTATTAAAAATAAATAATCCGGGATATTTTCTTTTGTTATTTTTTGGATTAAGTTATTATATTTTTGTACTTTATGATAATCATGAGAGTGTTATTTACAATTTTCAATATTTCTTATATGATTATCATTTTCAATTTATAAAAAGAGGATTAATAGGTACAATAATGAACTTTATTCCTATAACTCTTAACGAATATCGTTTTATATCCATTTCTACTGTTTTATTGGCATTATTAGGAATGATGTTTGTTAAAATAATAGATAATTTAAACTTTTTTAATAAATCTTTTAATTATTTTCTAGTTTCTTTGTTGGTTATCAGTCCGGCTTTATTGAAAAATTTATGGTTTGATATAGGAAGACTGGATATTTTCGGTATTTTTTATTGTTTATTATTCTTATTACCCTTAAAAAAAACAATTATCCATTATATTTTCATTTTATCTCCGTTGGTTCTTCTTATACATGAAGGATTCTTTTTCTTATGGCTGCCTTCTTATTTTGCTTGTTGGTTTATAAAGAATGAAATGAAATTTACTAATAAAAATATAATTATTTTAGGATTATTTATATTTTTATCTCTCATTGTTTTATTTATCATTAATAAATTTGGAAAAATTTCCGTTGATTTTAACGAGTTTGAAAATTACATAAAAAGTAAAACACCGGGAGAAGTAGCCGTAGAAAACACGGTAATTACAGAAAGTATTTACAAAAAAATACAAGAATCTATACTATTTAATTTTACCCATATTAAGTTTTGGTTTTTAGGTTTTGTAAATTTATTTTCTATGATTTACATAATAAAGATCTATTGCCGGTTATTTAAAATAAATTTGCTCAGATATAAAATAATTTTTCTTCCCGTATTTTTCACTTTCTTGATGTTCTTTTTAGGGCTGGATGGTTTGCGTTGGTTTTCCAACATGTGTTTTTCTCTGTATATAATGCTTCTCGCTATTCTGATCGATAACAAGGATAAAATTAAAAAAGAAGTAGATATTATTAACTCAAATGAATTTTATTTCATGTTTTTTATTTTACTTATTATGCTGCCTTTTAATAGTTTGGGTATTTTATTATAGTTGTGAAAAACAAAAAAACACAGAATTTTTCAAGGTCTTAATATATAAATTACGGAAGAAAAGTTTCCGTCTTTCATACCTTTTAGATTGGATAGGCATGCCACAACAGGAAATCTGAAAATACCCAAAGGATTTTTAGAATAGTTTTCACTTATCAAGGAAATATAAAAACTATCGAAGGGTAGGGGGTAGGTGTATAAAACATCAAACTGGTTCAGGTTAAAAAAATTAATAGCTCCGTTTTTTCCGTAATGATAGATATGACGGGGAACATCCCAAGCTGCCCAATTTTCTTTATAAAATTTTGCATCGTACGATTTATAATTAGGAAGAGCTATGATCAGAAAACCATCAGTTTTTAGTTTTGATCTTAAAGTTGAAAGTATTTCTTCGGGATTTGGAATATGCTCCAATACATGCCAAAGAGTGATGATGTCTAAAGAATTATTTTCTATGGAGTCTAGAGAAGTGATAACATTTTCTTTTCCTATTTTAGAACAGGCTGTTTGAAAAGCATTTGAATTAGGCTCATATCCTAGTATGGAAAATTGATTATTTTTCATAAACTCTAAAAAAGATCCGTCACCGCATCCATAATCTAAGATCTTTCCCGAGCTTTTATAGTTGGAAATTATTTTGAGTTTATATTTTTCATTTAGTTTTTGTATAAACAGATATATTTTTGATTTCAAAGAATGGTCTTTATTATGGGACAAATATTTTGAACTTTCATAATATCTATTCAAATCATGAGGAATATTTTGTGTTTTTAAAACATCTTTATATTCGGTTTCTTTTACTTCAAATGTTTCTTTAGTGAGAAAATGGTCAATAATTTTCATTCAGAAAAATAATATTTTTTAGTTAATAAATAATATTTTAAGTATAATTTTTTTAAATGTTCCACGTGGAACATTCAAGAGTTTTTAACAGGTATACGGAGTTTTTAACAAAGTTATCTACCCATATAAATTAATAAAACGTTTATATCGGCAGGAGATACTCCGCTGATTCTGCTTGCCTGTCCTATAGTTTCAGGATTGAATTTGATCAGTTTTTGCTTAGCTTCAATGGAAATATTATTTAATTTTGAATAATCAAAATTTGATGGAATTTTAATTTTTTCCAATCTGCTTAATTTTTTTACATTTTCCAATTCTTTATCAATATATCCTTTGTATTTTACTTTTATTTCTATCTGTTCCAATACTTCTTCAGAATAATCTTTGGAATCTAAAAATTCTTTCACTAAAGATATTTTTTTCAAATCCTTTAAAGTAATATTCGGACGAACCAAAATACTGTCTGCTTTCACGGTTTGAGTGATTAAAGAAGAATTTTTTTCCTCTAAAACCGGATTGGTTTCTTCCTGTTTTATGGAAGTTGATTTTATAAAGTGAATACATTCTTCCGTATCATTTCTTTTTTTCTCCAATTTTTTCATTCTTTCTTCAGAAGCCAATCCTATGGCATATCCCAGAGGAGTTAGTCTTTCATCGGCATTGTCTTGTCGTAGGCTCATTCTGTATTCTGCCCGGGAAGTAAACATTCTGTAGGGCTCTTCAGTTCCTTTAGTAATAAGGTCATCAATAAGAACCCCTATGTAAGCTTCATTTCTTTTTAAAGTAAAAGGTTCTTTTCCCCGGATTTTTAAAGAAGCATTAATTCCAGCTATCAAACCTTGTGCTGCTGCTTCTTCATAACCGGTAGTACCGTTGATTTGTCCTGCAAAATATAAATTATCAAGTAATTTTGTTTCTAAAGTATTTTTTAATTGAATAGGAGGAAAGTAGTCGTATTCAATGGCATAACCGGGTCTGAATAATTTAGCATTTTCAAATCCGGGGATTAATTGTAAGGCTTTTATTTGTATATCATCCGGAAGAGAAGTGCTAAATCCGTTTATATAATACTCGATAGTTTTCCATCCTTCGGGCTCTGCAAAAATCTGGTGTCTTTCTCTTCCAGCAAATCGATTGATCTTGTCTTCTATGGAAGGGCAATATCTGGGACCTGTACTTTTTATGGTTCCGTTGAATAGAGGCGACCGTTCAAAACCTTCCCGTAAAGTATCGTGTACTTTTTGGTTGGTGTAAGTTATGTAGCAACTTCTTTGATTTTCCAGTTTAGGAGTGTTGCTATAAGAGAATTTCTTAGGATTTTCATCTCCTTTTTGTTCTTCCATTTTGGAAAAATCAATGCTTCTTCCATCAACTCGGGGAGGGGTTCCAGTTTTCATTCTTCCAGCTTCAAAGCCGAGGTCTTTTAAATTTTCAGTAATTCCATAAGCGGCGCTTTCTCCTATCCTTCCTCCACGGAATTGTTTATCGCCGATGTGAATTAATCCATTTAAAAAAGTTCCGTTGGTAAGTACCACGGCTTTTGCGTATATAATGGCTTCCATAGAAGTTTTAACGCCGATAATTTTATTATTTTCAAGAACAAGACCGGTAACCATATCTTGAAAAAAATCGAGATTGGGGATATTTTCCAGTTGTAATCTCCATTCTTCAGAAAATCTCATTCTGTCGGATTGTGCTCTCGGACTCCACATGGCAGGACCTTTGGAAAGATTTAACATTTTAAATTGAATCATGGTTTTATCGGTAACGATTCCCGTTAATCCTCCTAAAGCATCAATTTCTCTTACGATTTGTCCTTTTGCTATTCCTCCTATTGCAGGGTTACAGGACATTTGTCCAATGGTTTGGAGGTTCATGGTTATTAATAAAGTTTTAGAGCCCAGATTTGCTGCTGCTGCCGCGGCTTCGGATCCTGCATGTCCGGCGCCGACAATGATTACATCGTATTTTTCTAATATCATTTTGTGTGATGTTCCACGTGGAACAAAGCTATTAAGTGATTGTTTTTAAAAGTTTTTATACGTATTAATATATTGATTTTCTTTTTCCCGCATGCGTATTGAGTCGGTTTGGTTTTTGTCTTTATATCCTATAATGTGTAATACTCCATGAACTAAAACGCGGTTTAATTCTTCTTCAAAATCTTCATTGTTTAATTTTGCATTTTCTTTTACTCTGTCGGTGGAAATAAAAATATCTCCGGAAATAAAATCATCTTTTCTGTAATCAAAAGTAATAATATCGGTGTAAAAATCGTGATCCAGATATTCAATATTAATTTCCAGTAGTTGTTCGTCGGAACAAAATATGTAATTAATATCTCCTACTTTTGTTTTTTCATTTTCAATGGCATCTTTTAACCATTTTTTTCTTTTTAGTTTGTTTTTTAAAATAAAGTTGTTTTTTGAAAAGTAATGTATCATTTTGTTACTTACTGTTAAAATTATCAGAGTTAAAGTGGCTGTAATATATTCCTGATTCAGTGGCAAATTTTAATGCGCAATAATCCGAATCGGTTACCTTATGCGGATAAGAAAACAAGACTTTTCTAGTAAAATATTCTCCATCATCAATGGAAGCAATGAAACAAATGTTTTGCCTCTTTATCAAATCTTCAATTATTTTTTCTATGTTCGTCATCATAAAACGTGTTCTCAAAACCAATAGCCCAAGCTAACACTAAGAATTTTTTTATCATCATTCACGGAATGGGTGTAGAATAAATTGATAGGTCCAAAAGGACTGTTGTATCCATACCCTATACCATAGCTTGAATATTTGTACTTAAAATACTGAAGGTTCTCAAATTCATCTTCAATGTTTGCAAAGTTAGCATATACTTTCAAAAAATGGTTTTTAAAAACTTTGTAATTTAAAGAAGGATATAATGAAAATAAATGATTTCCGGAAATAAAAGCATAAGGTAATCCTAAAAATTTCTTAAAATTATAAAAATCCTGTTCAAAATAACCGCCTAAAAAATATTTATATTGTAAAGAAGGAGTGTTAAAAGAAATTCCCAAAAATCCCTGCGTTTCTATGGAAAATCTTTTTCCTATAGGGATGGAATAGCTCAGATCGCCTTTTATTATGGTAAAAGGCTCTAAATCCTCAGTATCGGCGTTTGAAAGCAGGACGTATTTAGCGGTAGCATCCAGTTTAAATCCTTTAGTAGGGAAAAATGCATCATCCTGGGTGTCTGCCTGAATGTAAAAATAAGGATTGAAAAAGGAATTTTCATGTTTTTTAAAATCAATATTTCTTAGAATAGAACTAGGCATAAAAGGAGACATACTTATATAGCTGTATTCCATTCCCAACCCAAAGGCATATTTTTCGATCAAAGTAGATTGAAAATAGATCTGCTGGTTAAAATTTCGTATTCTGTTAAAGGAATATTCACTTCTTTTAAGGTCGGAATAATCAAAATTAAAGGCATTAAAAGTAGTGTTGACACCAATGCTTGGGAATACTCCATTATCTATAAAATAATTCAGATAGGTTCTGAAATTGGTTCCAAAAATGACATCTAAAGAGAAGGTAGAATTATTTAAGAACAGTTTATTTAACGTTATGTTCGTCAGAAGGGAAGATTTATAAACATCGTCATAGTGTATTCCGAATTTTAGAGAATTGTTGTCTTTTTTATCTAAGTATAAAGTAATATGTTGACTTTCATTGTTTTGATCATTCTCTAATTTATAATAAACCTGATTAAAATTACCGGTGGAATAAAGAGCGGATATTCCTTTATCCAGTTTTGTTATAGAAGAATTCTGAGGGATGCTGATGTTTGTTTTTCTTTTAATATAGGTGGAATCCTTAGCGGAACTTCCGTTAATATCAAGTTTTGTTATAAACAGGTGTTTTTCCGAAGGTGATTCTATTTGAGGTCTTTCTGTGGCTATATACCCTTGTGCTTCAGCTATTTTCACTAATTCTGGAAAAACTTTTTCAGCAGCTATTTTTCCTCTGTTGATAATGGAATCTTTTTTATCAAAGTCAGTAACTGTAAAATTCTTCAGATCAGGTTTTATTAATAAATCAACATAACTTCTTTCAAAATCAGTTTTGATATTGATACGAAAACTGATGATTTGAGTAATGATATTGAAAATGGATTTTATTTTCTCAACGTCCTGTAAACCGGTACCCAGGTCTACTCCGATAATAATATCCATGCCTTTGTTTTTCAAAACTTTAGCAGGAAAATTGTTAACAATCCCTCCGTCAATAAGTATTTTATCATTTATTTTCACCGGTTCGATAAGAGAAGGGTATGCCCCGCTTGCCAATACGCTTAAAGGAAGAAAACCGCTTTCCATCTGTTCTTCCTCTCCGGTTTTCAGATTAGTGGCAATACAAAGAAAAGGGATAGGCAGTTTGGAAAAATCATGGACTTCATGCACATTATACAAAAGATTTGTTAAAAACATTAAAGGCCCCTGCCCTTTGCTTATAGCAAAAGGAATGGATAGTTTGAATTTATTGAAGGGGAAACTGAAAATATATTTTTCCCGGTACGACTTATCAAAAAAAGGAATGAAATTTCTATCTTTATCCTGAAGGAAAAGCTCCATAAAATCTACACTTGCAATAGCTTTTTTTATTTCCTCGGGAGAATATCCGGCAGCATATAAAGAACCGATAATGGCGCCAACGCTTGTCCCGCTGATATAATCTATTTTTATTCCGGCCCTTTCTATGGCTTCAATAGCTTCCACGTGGGCAAAACCTTTTGCGCCGCCACCGCTTAAAACCAATCCCACTTTAGGTCTGGGTTTATCAGATTCCTGATCTTGAGCGAAATAAAAATTACTCAAAAAGCAAAAAGCAAAAAGCAAAAAATATTTTTTAAAGAAACTCATAATAGCAAATATATGAAAATAGCTTGAAAAACAGGTTTATAAAATTTATCTTACAGGTTTTTGCGTGTCTTTTCCTGTTGTATAAAAGACCGACGGTTAAATTTATCCGAATCACGGAAAAATTGACCCGTTAGTAAAAAACAAATAATGGTAAAAATAAAAAAAAATAGGTATGTGTTAAACTTTTCTTCGTATTTTTAATAACTAAAATAACCTCAAAAAAATAAAAAATTATGGAAGTGATAGACAAAATAAGTTTTTCGGTAGCTGACGCCGTCAGCCGGCTGAATCTAAAAAAAAGGTATGAAAATTATATCGGAGGAAAATTTGTACCTCCGGTAAAAGGACGCTATCATGATGTACCTTCACCTATTGATGGCAAGATCTTCACACAAACCGCGCATTCGTCAAAAGAAGATATGGATTTTGCAGTTGATACTGCTGAAAAAGCATTTGAAATATGGAGCAAAACCTCTGCGACTGAACGAAGCAATATTCTGATTAAAATAGCTCAAAGAATAGAAGAAAATTTAGAGTATATCGCAACCGTTGAAACCATAGATAACGGGAAAGCATTGCGGGAAACCCTCAATGCGGATGTTCCTCTGGCAGCAGATCATTTTCGGTATTTTGCAGGCGTTATACGGGCGGAAGAAGGCTCCGCCGTGGAATTAGATAGTAATACCCTGTCTTTGATTGTTCATGAGCCCTTAGGAGTAATAGCACAAATTATTCCTTGGAATTTTCCGCTGTTAATGGCTGCATGGAAACTGGCTCCCGCATTAGCGGCAGGAAACTGTGTCGTACTGAAACCCGCAGAGAACACTCCGGTATCCATCATCGTATTGATGGAAATAATAGGAGATTTACTACCTCCGGGTGTGATTAATGTAGTTAACGGCTCCGGAGCAGAATTAGGAGAAGTACTGGTTACAAATCCTAAAGTAGCGAAAGCAGCCTTTACCGGCTCAACCGAGATCGGGCGTCAGGTTATGGAATATGCCACCCAAAACATTATTCCGGTAACGTTAGAATTAGGAGGCAAATCGCCCAACATATTTTTTCCTTCCGTCATGGATCATGATGATGAATATTTGGATAAAGCCATTGAAGGAGCGGTTTTGTTTGCCTTTAATCAGGGAGAAGTATGTACCTGTCCTTCCCGTTTGTTAATTCATGAATTTATTTACGACAGATTTATTGAAAAAGTACTGAAAAGAGTAGAATCAATTAAAATGGGAAATCCTCTGGATCCGACAGTACAAATGGGAGCGCAGGTTTCCATAGCTCAAAAAGAAACCATCCTGTCCTACATTCAAATAGGAAAAGATGAAGGAGCGGAAGTATTAACCGGAGGATATGCTTGTAGTCCGGGAGAAAATTTAGAAGGAGGATATTACATTAAACCGACCCTGCTTAAAGGAAATAATAAAATGCGGGTATTTCAGGAAGAAATTTTTGGCCCGGTTTTAGCCGTCACAACTTTCAAAACAACAGAGGAGGCTATTGAAATAGCCAACGATACTGTTTTTGGGTTGGGAGCAGGAGTATGGACAAGAGACGCACATGAGCTGTATCAGGTTCCAAGAGCGATAAAGGCAGGGCGTGTATGGGTAAATCAATATCATGCATATCCCGCAGGAGCTCCGTTTGGAGGATATAAACAATCCGGTATCGGACGGGAAACTCATAAAATGATGCTAAATCATTACCGTCAGACTAAGAATATGTTGATATCCTATGACAAAAACAAGTTAGGATTTTTTTAGAACCGGTTTAAATTTTATTGCTATTTTAGAGATGGATTTTTTGCTTTTTATTTGAAGATTTAGCGGGCTAAATCAAGAAGAAAAAGAGAAAAAGACGCTCAAAAGAGCTTAAAAAGAATGCAAAATATAATTAGAA
>JAISMV010000133.1 GCA_031276535.1 Flavobacteriaceae bacterium | reverse complement strand
TAGGTTCTAATTATATTTTGCATTCTTTTTAAGCTCTTTTGAGTGTCTTTTTCACTTTTTCTTCTTGATTTAGCCCGCTAAATCTTCAAATAAAAAGCAAAAAATCCATCTCAAAAATAGCAATAAAAAATAATCGCAATAAAATTTAAACAGGCTCTTAAATCCCGGTTTTTTGTTGGTTTTGTTGGTCAGAAACAGAGTCAGGCGTAAATGGGTGTTTGCCTCTCCGTCAACAATTGATGAATTATATCAGCATTTGCCGCTTTTTGGAACAATCAATAAAAAAAGCTGCCCAAAATCGGACAGCTTTTTTTAAAAACCCTGTTTATTTCTTGTCCTGATAACTTGTGACGGTTATTCGGGACTAGTCTGTGTTCTTTAAAATTTCAATTTTTTCTTAACTTCTATTTCTTCAAATGCTTCCAACAGGTCTCCTATCTGAATGTCATTATAATTTTTAACGTTCAATCCACATTCATATCCTTTTACGACTTCTTTCACATCGTCTTTGAATCTTTTCAGACTTTCCAGCTCTCCGGTATAGACCACAATTCCTTCACGGATAATTCGTATTTTGGAATTTCGGGTAATTTTTCCGTCTAAAACCATACATCCGGCAATGGTACCTACTTTGGATATTTTGAATGTTTCGCGTATTTCAACGTTTCCGATGATCTGTTCTTTTATTTCCGGTGAAAGCATTCCTTCCATGGCTTCTTTTATGTCATTGATGACATCATAGATAATGGAATAGGTTCTGATCTCTATTTCTTCTTTTTCTGCCAGATCTCTCGCACTTAAATTAGGGCGGACGTTAAATCCTATTAAGATGGCATCTGAAGCTGCTGCCAATAAGATATCGGATTCTGTAATTTGTCCTACACCTCGGTGTATGATATTGATCTGGATCTGGTCATTGGATAGTTTTTGCAGAGAGTCTGTCAAGGCTTCTACCGAACCGTCCACATCTCCCTTGAGTATAATGTTTAGTTCTTTGAAGTCTCCTAAGGCAATTCTTCTTCCAATCTCATCTAATGTAATGTGTTTTTGGGTTCTGATAGATTGTTCTCTTAGTAATTGCTCTCTTTTGTTAGCTATTTGTTTTGCTTCTTTTTCGTCTTCGAATACTCTGAATTTATCTCCGGCTGTTGGCGCTCCGTCTAATCCCAGTATGGTTACGGGAACCGATGGACCGGCTTCTTTCATTGGGTTTCCTCTTTCATCTAACAAAGCACGTACTTTTCCGTGATTTTTTCCGGCTAATACGTAATCTCCTACACGTAAGGTTCCGTTTTGAACCAGAATGGTGGCAACATATCCTCTGCCTTTGTCTAAAGCAGCCTCAATAACCACTCCGTTGGATAAACGGTTAGGATTTGCTTTTAGATCTAAAATTTCTGCTTCAAGCAGGATTTTTTCCAGTAATAAATCTACGTTGTTCCCGAATTTAGCCGAAATTTCCTGAGATTGAATATTTCCTCCCCAATCTTCCACCAATAAGTTCATTTGGGACAGTTCTTCCTTAATTTTATCAGGGTTTGAGTTGGGCTTATCTATTTTATTGATAGCGAAAATCATAGGAACTCCCGCTGCCTGAGCATGGCTTATTGCTTCTTTTGTTTGAGGCATCACATTATCATCGGCGGCTACTACTATGATAGCTAAATCCGTTACTTGTGCTCCACGGGCACGCATTGCCGTAAAAGCCTCGTGTCCGGGGGTATCAAGAAATGTGATTTTTTCTCCGTTGGCAATCTTGACGTTGTATGCTCCTATGTGCTGGGTTATACCTCCCGATTCTCCTGCGATTACATTGGTTTTTCGTATGTAGTCCAATAAAGAGGTTTTTCCGTGATCCACATGCCCCATAACGGTTACTATAGGCGCCCGCTTTATCAGGTCTTCCGGATTGTCTTTTTCTTCGCTTGCTGCGGATTCTTCTACTTCTGCGTCTGTAAATTCTATTTTATGTCCGAATTCATCGGCTACCAATACCATGGTGTCTGCATCCAGTCGTTGATTCATGGTAACCATGACTCCCAAAGAAAAACATGCGGAAATGATCTCTGTAGGGGAGATATTCATCAGGCTTGCTAATTCGTTAACCGTGATGAACTCCGTAACTTTCAGGGTATTGTCTTTTCTTTCTTTTTCGTATAATTCTGCTTCTTGTTCTCTTCTCAGAATTCTTTTGTCTCTTCTGAATTTGGAACTTTTTGATTTTCCGCCCTTAGTCGTTAATTTTTCCAGAGTTTCCTTGATCTGCTTTTGAACTTCTTCTTCAGTAAGTTCTACCGGACGGATATTTCTGTTGTTACCGGTGTTGGGTTTTCTGTTGCCCCCACCTGTATTATTAGGTTTCTTAAAGTTTTTATTTTGATTTTGTCCTACTCCTTTTTTGTCGGTGTTGATGGTTTTTGCCACGGCATTGACATCTACCTTAGAGTCTTTTACAATTCTTTTTCTTTTCTTTTTTTCGGAATTGGAATTATTAGTATCTCGGGTAGTTTTTTTCGCTCGTTGGAATTGGGTCAGATCAATTTTTTGTCCGGTTATTTTCGGTCCGTCTAATTTTTGATATTGAGTTGTTATCCTGTCCGGTTGTTCTTCAGGAGATTCTGCTTTCTTTTCCGGTTCCTCTGCTTTTTGTGAGGGTTTGGGCTCGTCTGCTATAACCGGTTCTTGTGGAGTTTTTTCCTCAGGTATCGGCTGCTTGTCGGATGTGTCTTCGTTTTTTGGCTTTTTTACCGGATGAGTAGGTTCTTTTGACCTTTCTAACTCTTCCGGAGAAATTTTCCCTACGATTTTAATGCCCTGAGACTTTTCTTCCACCGGTTGTTTTTCTTTTTTCTTTTTGTCTGTTGGAGGAAGAGGGATCTCGTCTTGTTCAGGTACATTTTTTTTAGGTCTTTGAGCGTCTAGATCTATTTTCCCTAAAGTTTTAGGACGGGATATTTCCGCTCTGGCTTTAATGACTTCCGGCTGGACAGGTTTTTCTTCTTTCTTTTTTTCCGGAATTTTGTTTATGACCACATCTAAAGACGCATCTTTTTTTAGTTTATCGTCTGAAAACTCAGTGACTAATAATTCATGCGCTTTTTGATCTAACTTAACGTTAGGGTTTTTCTCAATCTCAACGTTTTGGGAAAGTAAATATTCCACCGCCCGGTCAAGAGAGATATTAAGGTCTTTTATTACTTTACTTAATCGAATACCCGACATACTTATTTTGTTGTTATTCTATATCTTTTACAAATATGGTAATTTCTTGAATGTAATGCATCATTATTCTTCAAATTCTTCTTTCAAAATACGGATTACATCCAGAATAGTTTCTTCTTCCAGATCGGTAAGCTCCAATAAATCATCAACATCTTTTTCCAAGACTGATCTGGCTGTATCTAATCCTACCTTTTTTAATTCTTCTATGATCCAGGTGTCTATTTCATCGGAGAATTCTGTTAATTCAATATCTTCTTCTTCCGGTTCGTCTCTTCTCACGTCTATTTCGTACCCTGTTAACCAGCTTGCCAGTTTAATGTTCTGCCCTCCTTTTCCTATTGCTTTGGAAACTTCTTCCGGTCGTAAGAATACTACGGCATGCCGGGTTTCTTCATTTAGTTCTATGGAGGATACTTTTGCAGGGCTCAAGGCTCTTTGTATAAACAACTGCTGATTATTGGTATAGTTGATTATATCTATGTTCTCGTTTCGTAATTCACGTACGATGGAATGTATTCTGGATCCTTTCATTCCTACGCAGGCTCCTACCGGATCGATCCTGTCGTCATAAGATTCTACCGCTACTTTTGCTTTTTCTCCGGGTATGCGCACCGTCTTTTTTATGATGATTAATCCGTCATAAATTTCCGGAATTTCAAACTCGAAAAGCTTTTCCAAAAATTTGGGAGAGGTTCTGGAAAGGATGATCTGCGGTTTTCCGCCTTTTAATCCTACTTCTTCAACTACAGCCCGTACGGTTTCTCCTTTTCTGAAAAAATCTGAAGGTATTTGATTTTCTTTTGGGAGGATCATATCATTTTGTTCCTCATCCATCAGAATTACCTGTTTATGGCGAATGTGATGTACTTCCCCGCTGACGATCTCTCCTTCTATTGATTTGAATTTTTCGTATAAGTTGGAGTTGTCGTACTCTGCTATTTTTGTATTTAATACTTGTTTAAAAGCGAGTATATTCCTTCTTCCCAATTCATTCAACTCTATTTTCTGGGTATATTCTTCTCCCACTTCAAAGCTTGGGTCTATTTTTCGTACTTCGCTGATTTCTATTTCCAACAAATCGTCTTCAGACATTTCATCGTCTACGATCTTTCGGTTCAGGTATATTTCCAAATCTCCTTTATCAGGGTTTACAATAACATCAAAGTGGTCATCTGAACCATATCTTTTCCTTAGAACGGTTTTCATTGATTCTTCAACGATTGCCATTAAAGTGATTCTGTCTATATTTTTTTCGTCTTTAAAATCAGCAAACGACTCGATTAACTCTATACTATCCATTGATTCGTTTATTTTAAAATTTTATACTAATTATTGCTTTTTTAATATTTTCATAAGGTATCTGTTCTTTCAGCTCTACCGTCTCTTTTCCTTTCCCTTTTTCTTTGGGTCTTCTTTCTTTCCAAGTAAGGGCGATTCCTTCTTCATCCGCTTCCGTCAAGGTTCCTTTCCTTTCCGTCCCTTCGGTAGTTGTTACCGTAAGATCCCGACCTATGTTTTTCTTATATTGTCTGGGTTGTTGAAGCGGGTTAAATACCCCCGCCGAATACACTGATAATTCAAAATCCTCTTCTTCTCGGTCTAAGTTGTTCTCTATGGCTCTGCTACAATCCAAACAGTCTTGTATTGATATTCCTTCATCGCCGTCTATGGTTACTTCTATCTTATTAGAGGAAGAAATTTCACAGGAAATTAGAAACAGATCCGTTCTTGTTTGCAAAAATTCTTCTATCAATAAATTTACTTTTCCTTCTAACGTCATAGGTGTATTTTTCAGATTCACTTACTAAATAATTAATTGTGAGTGAATTATACTATGTGTTCGTATAATTAAAGTACAAAAAAAGCCCTTGTAAATAGGCTTTTCATTTTACTAAGTCCCAAAAACTCTGCAAATATACTATTTTATTTTTAATAATGATGAGATTTTATATAGCTAATTCTAAGATAATTACTATCTACCTTTGAAATTCTGCCATATCGATTTTAACGGAAAATATATTGGAATATAATACTCCTGAAGAATTTCCTATATTGGTAAGAGCATAGTCTATAGTTATTCCTTTATATCTGAAGCCTATACCTGCACTGGGTTGCACCGTAAGCTTTTTTGAATTGTCAAATCGGGTTTCGTATTGCATATTGGTCACTCCGGTGCGTAAGAAAACCACATTACTGTAGGCGAACTCAATTCCCAGGGAAGGAGACATACTCACCGCGTTGGAAGATACCAGGCTGTTGGTGTTGTCGAAATCAAGATTTAAATTTGCTTCTGCGAGTAATCCTGCTTTTTCACTGAAATCGAATTTTTTTGCTATTCCTAATTTTAATTTAGGCAGGGTCAATTCTATTTTGTCTTCCGGAGCTTCATTTAAGGTTTCACCATCCAGTTCCAGTTTATTCAGCTCTTTTTCATTGATTGACCACAGGTTAAATGTTGTGGTGATATCTCTTGCCATAATTCCGAAACAGAAATTATTCCGGGTTCGGTATTGCAGTCCTGCATCCAGTCCGAATCCGAAGGCATTGGCAAATTTTCCGATATGCCGGTAGATGATCTTTGCGTTTGCTCCTACGGAGAGATTGGGATCGTTGAAAATATTTCCTGCATAAGATGCCATGAAAGCATAATCTGCGGTTGAAAACCGACTTATTTTGTTGTAATCTACATTTCCCTGATTGTCTATCAGCTGTGTTGTGTTCATGATGTCATCTACGGCAAACCTGTACAAGGAAAAGCCCAGGGTTCCTTCCGTTCCTTCGTTTACCGGAAAGGCGGCGGCGGCATATTCGTATTTGGCAATGGATTGAAAATATTCTGCATGCATCAGGGCTCCCTGCCAGGATTCCGTTACCTGAGTCAGACCTGCGGGATTCCAGTATACGGAATTTACATCGGATACATTCGCTATCACATTATTTGCCATCCCGAATGCCCGGGCATCGGCTCCTATGTTTAGAAATTCATTGGAATATTTTCTGAATACCTGTGCATGAGAAAACATAAAGACGGACTGAATAACCAATGCAGTTATAATTATTTTAAGTTTATATGATTTTTTTTCTTCCAAAAAATATTTTTTATAAAGATAAGCTATTCTTTGAACGGAGAAAAATAGGATTTTATTACGCTTATTTTAATATTACTATATTTGCCGCCAAACTTAATGCAATTTTAAGATTATAACAATAACCCAATATTTTCACTAAATAACATGAAATTAAGAAACTTATCTTTTTATATAATCTTAATTATTATATTTTCCCTTATTTACAACTTAAATTTATTATATCCTTTGTTCGCTGACGATTGGGAATATAGTTTCATCTATGGAACCAACCACTCCCGTGTAACAAACATATCAGATATTTTTTTATCTCAATATAATCATTACATAGGTTGGGGTGGACGAACTATTGTTCATATAATTGCACAATTCTTATTGCTAATAGGAACTAAATGGAGCGACATAGTAAACAGTATAATTTTTGTCCTATACTTACTCACTATCTACAAAATATCCAATTTAAACAAAAAACATAATACAAGTTTATTGTTATTTTTATTATTTGCTATATGCTTACTGGTAAAGCCGATTATGAGCTGTGCGCTCTGGTTGACAGTTAGTTGTAATTATCTTTGGGGGAGTTTAATCATTTTGCTGTTTATTTATAAATATTATGAATATTATCAAAATGAAGAATATTCCGATAATATAATTAAATGTTTACTTTTTTTCATATTTGGAGTGATCTCCGGATGGACAAATGAAAATATGTTTTTTGCTCAATGTTTTATTATATCCAGTATAATCTGGTTGTTAAAGAAACAAAATAAAAAAATCCCCAAATGGTTTATATTCGGATTTGTCGGTTTATTGATTGGGGGAGGATTTTTATTATTAGCGCCCGGAAATTATGAAAGAGCAAAATATTTGGATAATTTATATCAGTACACGTTCTTCGAAAAAATAAAGGCTCAGCTATATAGCGCTCAAAAACGATATGTTAACCAGATTTTGCCTTTATCTTTGATATATGCCGTACTTTTATGGTATAGCAAAAAATATATTAATAAGATAAATCCTAAAATAATTACCGGATCTATCTTGCTTTTTATATCAGGGCAGGTCGCATGGCTGTTTATGATAGCTTCACCTACTTTTCCTTCCAGAGCTACTTTTGGAATTGTTACCCTGATTATAACTGCTATAGGTATACTCTGTGCAAATATTAAATTGGAAGGAAAATTAAAGATAATTCATTCGCTGTTAATACTTATTCTATTCGTTTCATTTTTAATAAAATACTATATAGACGTTCGGAATTTACACATTTTAAATACACAAATTAAAGAACGGGAAGTTATTATTGAACAAGAAAAACAAAAAGGAAATCGGAATATTATATTTCATGATAAAATAACCCTGCCCAAACGATATGGGTTTGAAGAATTATCAGACAACCCGGATTATTGGCTAAATAGAGGATATTCCTATTTTTACGACATTGATTCGGTAAAAGTTCTTAGTGATAAGTAATAAATGCCATTATTTACGAATCTATTAGTCAAAATTCATAGTTTTGCAGTTGAAATAACACCTTTGCATTGTTTAAATAAATGAAACATATCCCTAACATACTCACTCTGTCCAATCTGTTTTGCGGCAGCATTGCCTGCATTTTGGCGGTAAAAGGGAATTTTCCCGAATTAATTTTAATTCTGCTTTGCGCCTCATTGATCTTCGACTTTTTCGACGGCTTTGTAGCCCGGGCGGTAAAAGCTTCCGGCGCTATGGGAAAGGAGCTGGACAGTCTGGCAGATATGGTTTCTTTCGGTTTGCTGCCGGGTGTGCTCATCTTTAGTATGCTTGGAGGGAATTTCACGTATGAAGATACTACAGGCGGGATAAAGTCTTTATTTTCCGTTTTCAAAGGATTTTCTTTTTTCAGCTTGTTTGTTCCTCTTTTCTCTGCCTATCGTTTGGCAAAATTTAATCTGGATCAGGAACAAGCCTACTATTTCAAAGGACTTCCCACACCGGCAAATACAATTTTTATCTTTTCCCTGTATTGGCTGATTGCCGAAAAACCCGGTATTTTTTGGAATGATCAGATCTTACTGCTGATGATTACCGCCTTCAGCTGCATTATTTTAGTGAGCAATCTCCCTTTGATGTCGTTAAAATTCAGTAATTTCACCTGGAAAGATAATTCTTTGGTCTTTTCCTTTTTATTTATCAGTCTGGGATTGTTTCTCCTGTTTCAAATTTCGGCAATACCTTTTATAATTATAATCTACATTATTTTATCAATCATATTTAGAAAAAAAATTATCTCTAATGGAGTTAAAACTACATAAACCCATCTGCTTTTTCGATTTGGAAACTACCGGAATGAGCGTAAGCAAAGACCGAATTGTTGAAATAAGCATTTTAAAAATAAATCCTGATCAATCCAGAGAAAGTAAGACCTGGCTGGTAAATCCTCAGATTCCTATTCCCGAAGAATCTTCCCTGATTCATGGAATTTACGATAAAGATGTTGCAGAGGCTCCCGCTTTTAAGGAGATCGCCCCGCAGGTTTTGAATATGATCAAAGACTCGGATCTAGCCGGATATAATTCTAATCGTTTTGATATACCTTTATTGGCGGAAGAACTTTTACGTAACGGTTTTGAGTTTGACATCAGGAAGCACCGTCCTATCGATGTGCAGGTTATCTTTCACAAAATGGAACCCCGAAATCTTTCCGCTGCATATAAATTCTATTGTAATGCCGATTTGGAAAAAGCTCACTCTGCCTCTGCGGATACGCAGGCTACGTATGAGGTTTTAAAAGCCCAGTTGGAAAAATACGAAGAAGTGCAAAACGATATAAAATTTCTGCATGAGTTTACCACCCAGAATAAAAATGCAGATCTGGCAGGATTTGTCGGACTGGATAAAGACGGAGATGAAATTTTTAATTTCGGAAAATATAAGGGAAAAAAGCTGAAAGATATTTTTCAGACGGATTCGGGTTATTATTCATGGTTGATGAATGCGGATTTTCCTCTGTATTCTAAGAAAATATTTACTCAGGCCAGACTCAAAGGAGCGTTATGAAAATCATATGCGTAGGACGAAATTATAAAGAACACGCCAGGGAACTGAACAACGATATTCCCAAAGAACCGGTTTTGTTTCTCAAGCCCGACACGGCTTTGCTTAGATCCGGAGGGGAATTTTATATCCCGGAATTTACTAACGACCTTCATCATGAAGTGGAAATTCTGGTAAAAATATCCAAAGTAGGGAAATATATTCAACCCGAATTTTCAAAAAATTATTATTCCGAGATAAGTTTAGGAATTGATTTTACCGCTCGTGATATTCAAAACAAACTAAAAGAAAAAGGATTACCCTGGGAAAAATCCAAAGCATTTGATCACTCCGCCCTTGTGGGGAAATTCATACCTAAAGAAAACCTGAATCTGTCGAATTTACATTTTTCGCTGATTAAGAACGGGAAAATCCAACAAAAAGGAAATACGTCCGACATGATCTTCTCCATTGACCGGCTGATTTCCTACATTTCTCAATTTTTCACCCTGAAAGTAGGAGATCTCATTTTTACCGGAACCCCTGCGGGAGTTTCTAAAGTTGAGGAAAATGATTTTCTGGAAGGGTTTATTGAAGAAGAAAAAATTTTTGACCTTTGGATAAGGTAACAATATCTGATTATAGGTTCGAAGACGATTATAGCGTGAAACGACAATGTTTAAAACCCTTGTGGATAAATTGAAATAACAAAATGTAGCGGATATAGTATTTTTTTAAAAGTTTTTATCTACTTTTGGAACTTGTAAAAAAATGAAAACCATACTCCATTCAAAGAAACATATATCGTTAATTAAACAAGCAATATTAGTTTATGGCAAGACAACTTTCGTACATTTTCGGGGCTTCCGATAAACCCCTTTTGGGAGAAACGATTGGACAAAACCTGAAAAAAACCGTACAAAAATTCCCTGACAGAGATGCTCTTATTTGCATTAAACAAAATTACAAAGTAACATACAAAGAATTTTGGGATCAAGTTACAATTGTTTCCAAAGCTCTCATTGCAAAAGGGATTATTTCCGGTGACCGTGTAGGAATCTGGGCGCCCAACCGTCATGAATGGGTTCTTTTGCAATATGCTTCCGCCCGCATCGGAGCTATATTGGTGAATATCAACCCGGCTTATCGAACCAATGAATTAAAATTTGTTTTGAGACAATCCGGAATACGGCTATTGGTTTCCGCTTTGGTTTTCAAAACCAGTGATTATAAAAAAATGGTGGAAAAAGTGGCAAAGTATTGTCCCGAACTCAAAGAAGTTGTCTTTTTTGACGATGATTGGGAAGACTTTTTAGAATCCGCTTCTACCGTCTCCGACAAAAAACTGGAGCAGTTCGAAAGTATTGTGCAGTTTGACCATCCGGTAAACATCCAATACACCTCCGGAACTACCGGATTTCCCAAAGGAGTGACCCTCTCACATCATAACTTGATAAACAACGGGTATTTCATTGCCGAAAGACTCCATTACACCGAAAAAGACCGGGTATGTATTCCGGTTCCTTTCTATCATTGTTTTGGTATGGTTATAGGTAATCTTGCCTGTACCACTCACGGTGCCTGTATGGTTATCCCCGATGAGAGCTTTAACCCCGTAACTACTTTGGAAGCCGTACAAAAAGAAAAATGTACTTCTCTCTATGGAGTTCCCACCATGTTTATCACGGAATTGCAGCTCCCTGACTTTAACGAGTATGATTTGACGTCGCTGCGAACCGGAGTAATGGCGGGCTCCCCCTGTCCTACGGAAGTGATGAAAGAAGTTCAGACGAAAATGTATATGAAAGAGATTTCCATCTGCTACGGAATGACGGAAACCTCTCCCGTTTCCACCCAAACGATCATCGGTACGTCGCTGGAAAAACAGGTAAGTACCGTAGGAACCATTCAGGATCATCTGGAAATAAAGATCATTAATCCTGAAACAGGGGAGATCGTGGAAAGAGGCGTTTCGGGAGAAGTCTGTACCCGTGGATATTCCGTTATGTTGAAATACTGGAACAATTCCAAAGCCACACAGGAGGTGATAGATGAAGGGCGATGGATGCACAGCGGAGATTTGGGCATTATGGACGAGGAAGGCTACATCAATATTTCGGGAAGGATCAAAGATGTGATCATACGGGGAGGGGAAAATATTTCTCCGAGAGAAATAGAAGAATTTCTATATACCAATCCGGTTATTGAAGACGTGCAGGTGATCGGTGTTCCGAGTGAAAAATTCGGAGAGGAGATCATGGCATGGGTAAAGATCAAAAAAGGAGAATCCGTAACCGATAAGGATCTGACGCGTTTTTGCAAAGACCAGATTGCCCACTATAAAATTCCGAAATACTGGAAGTTTGTGAGTTCCTTCCCGACTACCATTACCGGGAAAGTCAGGAAAGGCGAAATGAAGGAAATTTCAATTAAGGAATTAGGGTTGGAAAATCTGTTAAAAATAAAAACTTCCTAATAAAAAAAGAAGAGGCTGGATAAAATATTCAGCCTCTTTTGATTGTAATAATCATTATTTTTTCTAATCCGAAAATTACTCCTGTTTTCCTCGTCGGGTCACCCAAAATTGATTTGAAATAAATTTTACCTATTCCATTTCAATTAATTTAATACAAATTCATCAGGTCTTCTTTTGAGAATCCTTTTAATTGGGAAAATTCACTATCCTTAACTTTTAGGACCCATAAAGGATCCGCCAATAAAGCCCTTCCTATTGCTACCAAATCAAACTCCTGATTATTTAATCTGGTTAGTAAACCATCTATGGGATACGGTTGTGAACTTTCTCCTCTAAAAGCTCCTGGAAACTCAGAAGACAATCCTACAGAGCCTACTGTTATAGACGGTTTCTTTGTAATTTTTTTTGTCCATCCTGCAAAATTTAAATCCGACCCTTTAAATTCGGGTTCCCAAAATCTTCTCTGTGAACAATGAAACATATCCACTCCTGCATCGGATAAGGGCAACAACCATTCTTCCATTTCTTTTGGTGTATGTGCTATTTTTGCAGTATATTCCTGTTGCTTCCATTGTGACAAACGAAGAATTACAGGAAAATCTTCTCCTACAGAACTCCTGACTGCCTTTATTATTTCCACTGCAAAACGGCTTCGTTCTGCTATGGTTTCTCCTCCCCACTCATCTGTCCGTTTATTCATTTTATGCCAGAAAAACTGATCGATCAAATATCCATGAGCCCCGTGTATTTCTACAGCATCAAAACCTAGTTTTTTAGCTTGATATGCTGCTTCTGCAAAAGCTGAAATAGTTACCTCAATATCTTCCCGAGTCATCTCCTTACCTCCTTTAGTTTCAGGATTGATCAGTCCCGAAGGACCTTCCATCGGTTCGGGAGGTTTCCAACTTTTCAGATATGGAACTATTCCCATATGCCATAACTGAGGTGCTATTTTCCCCTCTTTTGCATGAACAAGTTCTACTACTTTTCTCCATCCTTCTAATGATTTTTCCCCATAAAAGTGCGGAATATTTGGATCGTTTGATGACGAGATTCTGTTTACTACTGTTCCTTCGGTTATAATTAATCCAACTTCATACTGAGCTCTCCTCGCATAATATGTAGCTACTTCATTGGTTGGTATGCCTTCAGGGGAAAAAGACCGAGTCATGGGAGCCATAACAATTTTATTTTTCAACTGAAGTTTGTCTGATATAAACGGTTGAAACAGTATACTAGTATTATCCATTATAATTTTATTTTACCTCATAATCCAGACGAATGGTAATATTTGCGGTTTTATTTTTAGATGAGGTATTAAAGGTTCCTCCCCAGGAATAATCTTCATCGGAAGAATTTTGTGCTGTGATCTGAAATACGCCCAAATTAGCTTTTTTTAGTTTCCCTAATTTACTTCCTGCATTAATCGCGATTTCTTCCGCTCTTTTCCGTGCATCTTTAGTGGCATCCGCAATCATCTGGATTTTTAAATCCGATAATTTTGTATAATAATAAGCCGGCGCTCTGGAAGAGAGTTCCACCCCGCTATTGATTAATTCCGTAATTTGACGTGACAGGTTTTCCACTTTTTGTACATTTTTGGATTCTATAGTTACCGTCTGATCCAGTTGATATCCTGAAAATACTTTTCGGCTTCCTCCTCCTTCTGTATCATAATAATCGTATTGTTTATCAATGTATACAGAAGAAAATACTATATCTTTTTCACTAAATCCTTTGGATAATAGATAATCTTTTATTTTTTGTCTGTCCTGCTCCAATTCCGCATAGGCTTCTTTTAATCCCATACTCTTTTTGGAAAAATATCCACTCCAGACAATTAGATCGGAGATAAAATCTTTGGTTCCTAAACCGGTTACTGAAATCGAACTGGATTGATTTCTGTTTTTTAAAGAACTTCCCAAAAAATGGGCGGCTATCACAATTGCTATCGAAGCTACAATTGTAGATATTAAGAGAGGTTGTTTCATTGATCAATATTTATTTATTATTTCTTCAAATATATAAAAAAAAGTGTCTGAAAAAAAATCAGACACTTTATTATTTTTGTTTAGAGGATATATTTATATCTGTTTATATCGTATTGATATTATTTAAATCTTCAAAAGCCTTTTCTAGTCTTTTAGAAAATTCTTCTTCACATTTACGCACCCATACTCTCGGATCATAATATTTTTTATTAGGCGCGTCTTCTCCCGTAGGATTTCCTACCTGAGTACGCAGATACTCGATCTTAGCCTCTACATAATCTCGTGCTCCTTCTGTGTATGCGAATTGTAGATCGGTATCAATGTTCATTTTAATAACGCCGTAGCCGATAGCTTCTCTGATTTCTTCCAAAGAAGAACCGGAACCTCCATGAAATACAAAATTGATAGGTTTTGCTGCTCCTCCCAATTGTTTTTGGACGTATTCCTGTGAATTACGAAGGATTTTCGGTTCTAATTTCACATTTCCCGGTTTATAAACTCCGTGAACATTTCCAAATGCGGCGGCTATGGTAAAATCAGGGCTTATTGCACTTAAAGCCTGATACGTTTTATAAACATCTTCCGGTTGCGTGTACAGTTTTGAGCTGTCTACATCAGAATTGTCCACTCCGTCTTCTTCTCCTCCGGTAATTCCGATTTCCACTTCCAGAGTCATTCCTATCTTCGCCATTCTTTCAAAATATCTGGAAGAAATTGCAAGGTTTTCTTCCAGAGGTTCTTCTGAAAGATCCAGCATATGAGAAGAATATAATGTTTTTCCTTCTTTTTTATAAAATTCTTCATTGGCATCCAGCAGTCCGTCTATCCAGGGAAGTAATTTTTTGGCACAATGATCCGTATGAAGAATTACAGTGGCGCCGTAAGCTTCCGCTAAGGCGTGGATGTGTTTAGCCCCTGCTACGGCTCCCAATACATCACCTCTCAAAGTTTCGTTCTTAAATCCTTTTCCGGCATTAAATGAGGCGCCACCATTAGAAAACTGAATAATAATGGGAGCGTTGACTCTTACTGCTGTTTCGATTGCAGCATTGATATTGCTCGACCCTATAACATTACATGCCGGTAGAGCAAATTGTTTTTCTTTTGCATAATCGAATATTTCTTTTACTAACGAACCTGTTGCTACACCTGCAGGAAATTTTCTACTCATGATTTTGTTAAATTTTTTATTACTATACTTTTTAAGGGGTAAAGGTAGTAAACAATTTATACCTTAAAGGGTTATTTCATATTGAAATTTCTCAGGTTTTTCAGGTTTTTAATGAAAACAGTCTTTTTATTTAAATAGTTACTCTTATTTTTACGTATGAAAAAATTTTTTCAGGATAAAATTGTTTGGATTATCGGTGCTTCTTCGGGGATAGGGGAGGCATTGGTTTATAATTTAAATGCTTTGGGAAGTAAATTAATTATAAGTTCAAGGAAAAAGGAGGAATTAAACAGAGTGAAAGAAGGGGCTTCTCATCCTGAAAATATCCATGTTCTCACTCTTGACTTGCTGGATTTTTCTCTTTTTAAAGAAAAAACACGGGAGGCTTTTTCTATTCATGAGCGAATTGATTATGTTTTTTTAAATGGAGGAACCAGTTCCCGCGGTACGGTTGCAGAAATGAAATTTGAAGTACAGCAAAAACTGATGAATTTAAACTATTTTAGTTATGTTGGATTAACTAAGGAAATTCTCCCCTTTTTTAAAAGACAGAAAGAAGGCGCTTTTGTTGTGACAAGCAGTATAATGGGTAAAATAGGAACTCCCAACCGCTCTGCCTATGCAGCGTCTAAACATGCGCTTCATGGTTTTTTTGATTGCCTCAGGGCTGAAGTCGCCTCAGATAATATCAAAGTTATTCTTCTGGTTCCGGGTCATGTTTCCACTCAGATTTCTTTACATACGCTGATGCCCGACGGTTCTCCCAAAATGGAAAAAAACCGGCTTCATGAAAAGGGTTTGTCGAAAGAAAAAGCTGCTTTCCAAATAATAAAAGCCGTTAAAAAGAATAAAAAAGAAGTTTATATCGGTAAGAAATATAATCAGGAACACCTGTCGTTATATTTATTTCGATTCTTCCCTGAATTACTTCATAAAATAATTCAAAAAATTAAAACGGAATAATAACCGAAGAACCCTCCGGCCTGAACAATTGAAAAACAGTAAAATAGATAAATCGGTTAAATGCGGTTAAATTTAAATTATGTTTAAATTACGCTTTAAAGCCGATGTTCAGTATTTTTCGGACGTTTTATTTTAATACGGCGACAGCCTTTTCATAGTCCGGTTCTTCGGATGTTTCGGAGACTTGTTGTTCATACACGATTTTCCCGGATTCGTCTAAAATTATCACGACTCTGCTCAGTAAGCCTTTCAATGGGCCGTCGTCAAATTCCAGTCCGTATGTGTTTCCAAAATCGGAACGAAAAGCGGAAAGGGGAATAACATTTTCCAGACCTTCGGCAGCACAGAAACGGCTTTGAGCAAAAGGCAGGTCTTTAGAAATACATAACACCACAGTATTTTTTAATTCGGAAGCTTCCTGATTAAACTTTCTTACAGACATTGCGCAAACACCTGTGTCAATGCTTGGGAATATGTTCAGAACTACTCGTTTTCCTATATAATCGGATAATTTTTTTTCTGATAGATCTGAGGCTACCAGTGAAAAATCGGGTGCGGGTTCTCCTGTTTTCGGAAGTTCCCCTACGGTATGGATCTTGTTTCCTTTTATGGTTATTGTTGCCATTGTTTTTAACTTTATTTTTTTATGGTTATTGTATACGTATCATACGGACAAATTTGAGACCAAAGTAAAACATTTTTATTGCTTATAATAAAATAAGAATAATTTTAATCTATTAAGAGCCTGTTTAAATTTTATTGCGATTATATTTTATTGCTATTTTTGAGATGGCTTTTTTGCTTTTTATATGAAGATTTAGCGGGCTAAATCAAGAAGAAAAAGTGAAAAAGCCGCTCAAAAGAGCTTAAAAAGAATTCAAAATATAATTAGAACCTAAAAATAAATATTTGAATAAATTTTAAACAGGCTCTAAGGTATAGGGAGAATATATTCAGTGAATATCTGTTCCTTATTTATTGTGATAGGGAATTTATTTTAATTTATCAAATTCTGTTTTTTTGATGGGTTGAAAATACGGTAGAAATAAAACCGTTTTTTTACCGCTTATAGGAAAATACTGACTAAATTTGAATCGTAGAAACAATACACATGCAGCCTATTTTTAAATATTGTCCTAACTGTAAAAGTTCTCATTTGGATTTTTCCCAAGGAATTAAAATTAAATGTTCGGATTGCCACTTTGAATATTATCATAATACCGCCGGAGCCGTAGCCGTAATCATTCAAAAAGGAGAAGAAATACTGTTAACGGTCAGAAATAAAGAACCTCAAAAAGGATTTCTGGATTTAGCCGGTGGATTTATTGACCCGGATGAAACCGCGGAGCAGGCCTGTGTCAGGGAACTGAAAGAGGAACTCAGCATATCCGTTGACGAATCCGGTCTCCGATATATCTGCTCCAATCCTAATACGTACTTGTATAAAGGCATTTTGTATAATACTATTGATTTGTTCTTTTTATACAGAGATGATGATTTATTGATCCATAATTTTGATTCCATGGAGCTAAAAGGATTTGTATGGAAAAAACTTTTCGACATCAATCTGAATGAAATCGCTTTTGAAAGTCAGAAAAAGGTATTGTCTCTTTTACAAAAAGATCTGAGTTCGGATTAACGGGAATAGTACTTGTTGAATCTTTTGCAGGAAGGTCTTTTTATCGGAATTATCCGTAATTTCTCATTTCTGTAACCTTCATCTCATAAAGATACGAAGAAATTTTCTTTTTTCCGAATGTTCTTTTCTTTGTGGATTATCGGGAATTCGGTTTTTTGTATTTTATAAGGTGATAACAAATAAATAAAACCACTACCCACACAGGTATTAATTCCACCGATAATTCCATTCCCGTCAGCCACATGATCGGAAGAATCCCTATTAAAAATACTAAACAGACATAGTTTCCCACAGGATACCAAAAGGAAGGGAATTTCGTTCGGGTAACACCTTCTTTGCGTTTGGCTTTTTTAAAAAAGAAATGGGTTAAGCTTATGATCGTCCAATTAATGATTAGAGAAGATACTACCAATGACATCAGATATTTTAATGCTTCATCCGGAATTATTTTATTAATAACCACGCAAATAACCGCAAAAAACGCAGAAACTAAAATTGCCATAACCGGAACGTGATTTGCATTTAGTCTTGACAGAAATCCGGGAGCATTTCCCTGTACAGCCAAGCCATACAACATCCTGCTATTGCTATATACACTACTGTTGTATACGGATAAGGCGGCTGTTAATACGACAACACTAAGCACATTGGCAACGATGCCGGTAAAATAAAAAGTATGCCCGAACAACGAAAACTGAAAACTCTTTAATGTGTCAAAAACCGTTACAAAAGGGCTGCTTTCCGTAGTAATTTCCCTCCATGGGGAAAGAGAAAATAAGACGATAAGGGCTCCTACGTAAAAAATTAAAATACGATAGATTACCTGATTGGTAGCTTTAGGGATTGTTTTTTCCGGATTTTCCGCCTCAGCGGCAGTGATTCCGATTAATTCCAATCCTCCGAAAGAAAACATAATAAAAGCCAGAGAAGCCAGTAGTCCCTGATACCCTCCGGTTCCGTCCGTGGAGAACAATCCTTTTGGAAAGAAACCGTCATCATTCCATAAATTGGCAACGGTTGCTTTTTCCCCTCCGGTTCCGCTAATTAGTAAATATGATCCGAAAATAATCATGGCTATAATAGCGATCACCTTGATGATGGAAAACCAAAATTCCGCCTCTCCGTATATTTTCACATTGGCAAGGTTGATCAGATTTATTACTACGAAAAAAAACAAACTGGACACCCATAAAGGGATTTCAGGCCACCAAAATTGAACGTAAGTACCAATAGCCGTTAATTCCGCCATACTCACCAGAATATAAAGCAGCCAATAATTCCATCCTGAGGCAAAACCTGCAAAAGACCCCCAATATTTATAGGCAAAATAACTAAAACTTCCGGAAACCGGTTCTTCCACTACCATTTCACCCAACTGCCGCATGATCATAAAGGCGATAAATCCGGCAATAGCGTAGCCTAAAATAACCGAAGGCCCCGCCATTACAGCTGCCGGACCAATTCCTAAAAACAATCCGGTTCCTATGGCGCCTCCTAAGGCTATTAACTGAATATGACGATTGGACAGACCTCGTTTAAGTTTTTTATTTTTTTCTTCAGTACCCGTATTTTCCAATTTTTTATTTTTTAGGTTAAATATCTTCGCAAATATAAGCCATTATACACAATAACGGTAAATAAGAAAATTTGAAAATTCTCATGTTTTTGATATTCCGGAAAAAACGATATACAAAATGCTTATGTTGAATTGTACTTTATAAAAATATTTTTACGGTTTTGTTTACATGTATGATAAGAAAGGTCATGAATAAACTAACGATAACCACAAACGGAAATTGATAAAATACTATATTCGTTTCCAATGGTAAAACTTTTGTGCTGATCATCAGTACTGCCGGATGAATATAGTAGATTCCTGCGGCAACATGAGGAATATCCTTGTTTTTTGTTTCCTGAACCTTCCCTGTTTGGAGAAGATAAATAAAAATAACAGGAGCGACAAAGAGAGAGGAAATAAATAAATCAAAATTAAGTATGTCTTCAAGATACATATATCCTTCTATTGCTGTTATTAATAAGCCTGTAATAGCATGGTATACGGTCAGCTTGTATTTAAAATAAGACAGTTTTCTCCGGATAACATTTCCTATTATAAGAAAAGGAAGCCCATAGAAAATGGAATTTCTATACAGGTAAATCAAGATGTTTTCTCTGTTAGAAAAATGAGTTTGTAAGAGATATCCGCCTATATAAAGGGAAACGGCAATACAGAGTAGAATCTGGTCTTTTTTTATCACCTTTTGTAAAAGATAAAGTAACAGAATAGCTTCTGCCAATGCAGGCAGGTACCAAAGTTGATAGAAACCCATGAATAAATATATTGCTAATATTAATCCATTAGAAAAAAAACCGCACCAGGGAAGATAAAAAAGCGCCCAGACGATATATACTTTTGTAATTCGGATTGCATATTTATATATATTTGCTTTATCGGTAAAATCAAGATAAAAACCGGTTATCATAAAAAAACTGGGAACGACTATTTTTGCCAACTCTGCAATTACCCACATAACATCATATTCCCAATCGCTTATATATTGTATATATTCGGGGTTATAAGCTATCATGGTGAAAAAAAAGTGGGCAAAAATAACGGCAATACTTAGCATGATTCTGTAGTAATCTAACGTAATATTTCTTTTCATAATAATAAAATTTTATATATAATAAGATAAAGTCTATATTGTATTTAGATAAAACGTACATATTTTGTATAAATATAAAAAAAAGAACACTTCTTTTCAGACATTCAGTACTTAAGGGTTTAAACCACTTCAGAATCCAATGTCAGGGTATAAGGCAGTGTGAAAACTTATCCTGTAATTATTTTTTGTTTTTCATTTAGATTCAGTTTTGGAAAATAAAACGCAACTTTAATCTCTTCTATACTTTTCGTATCGGAGGTCATAATCTTTGGAACCTCTGGTTTTGTTTCTTTCAAATCTATTTTTATTTTCCGGGCTTTATCCTCATAATTGTCAATACACAACCAACCGGAGAATCGGGCAGAGAAAAAATCTTTTCCTTTATAATGATCGTTTACAAGGGCTTTTGTAAATATTCTTGATCTGCTTTGAAAATTAAATAACATCTGTGTGTGTGAATCACCCTTATGTATTACTTGTATAATCACTCTATATACTTTTTTCAAGAGTTCAAAATTAATCATAAAATATCAATTACAAAATAATAATGGCAAAAATAAACAGAGTAGATATATAAAATATTTAAGAAAAAGAGTAAAAACAGCAAAAATCAGGTATGAATTATCGCTTAACTCACATAATATAATGGATAATAACGATTTGCATGTATTTGCCATAAGCGGAAAACTAACGGGTATTTTTGTCAAATACAGGACAATAGGCGGAATATAAGCAAACATCCCGATTTCTGTCTGTAAATATATGGGGCAAAAGAACGGATAAACCCATAGAGCAAGCCTGCGATACTATAAATATTCTTTTTGGAGCAAAGGCGGAAGAGTTTCAATAAATGATCAGGATACAATAAACCATTCCGAGTTCAGATATTGCCTTTCGTGAGGATGAGAGCAGGAAAAGAACGAAAAATGCCGCCCAAAACCTTGCGATACTTTCCGACAACAGTTTTGAACTTACTTAATTCGCAAACACAGGATTAAGGTAGGAAATTCAAAAGCCGAAAGGATAATAAATATCTTGAAAAAATCGTTAACTTACCATGCGTTTGCCTTTTGGGGTTTTGAATAAAGATTTTTGTAATCCTGAGAAAATGTTTACATTTGCGGATTATGAAATTTAGCGCTGGTCAGATAGCCGATTTAGTAAATGGAACAGTTTTAGGGGATCCCGAAGTAGAAGTATCTTATATATCTAAGATTGAAGACGGAAAGCCGGGGACTTTAACTTTTTTAGGAGGAGAAAAATATCAGGTTTTTCTAAAAAACACTAAGGCTTCCATTGTACTAATATCTAAAAATTTACTCCCTTCGGAAACTTCAGATTTACCGACGGTTATTGTAGTAGAAGATGCCTATTCTGCCTTTACCCGGTTGTTGAAGTTCTATGATGAAATGAAAACTCAGAAAAGAGGAATCGAGAATCCTGTATTTATTTCAGAATCATCAAGTTTAGGAGAGGATGTTTATGTCGGGGCTTTTGCGTATATAGCGGACAAGGTGAAAATTGGCAATAACACCCGAATCTATCCCCAGACGTATTTAGGAGAAAATGTTGTAGTTGGAGATAACTGTTTTATAGGTCCGGGAGTTAAAATTTACAGTGATTGTAGTATCGGAAATAATTGTGTAATTCACGCAGGAACTGTTATAGGCGCGGACGGATTTGGGTTCCAACCTACAGCGGACGGATATGAAAAAGTTCCGCAATTAGGGAATGTAGTCATAGAAGATAATGTGGAAATAGGCTCCAATTGCACCATTGATAGAGCTACGCTGGGTTCAACTTTAATAAGAAAAGGAGTTAAACTGGATAACCTGATACAAATAGCACACAATGTAGAAATAGGAGAACATACCGTAATAGCTTCTCAGGCAGGAATAGCCGGCTCTTCTAAAATAGGGGAGTGGAGCATGATCGGAGGGCAGGTAGGAATTTCCGGACATTTGAAAGTGGGGAATAAAGTCAGACTTCAAGCCCAAAGTGGTATAATTAATGATGTAAAAGACGAAGAAAAACTATACGGTTCTCCGGCTATGCAATATTTAAAATATCAAAAAAGTTTTGTATACTTCAGACAGTTCCCCGAATTGGTTAAAAGGTTGGAGAAATTGGAAGAAGAGAACAATAAAAAGAAATAAATCTCAATTGAGTAACTAAAATTAACAATGTCAGATAAGCAAAAAACTCTAAAACAGGAATTTACATTAGAAGGTAAAGGGTTGCACACAGGAAAGGACGTCAAGATGACTATAAAACCCGCACCTGTGAATACAGGTTTTGTTTTTATAAGAGTAGATTTGGAAGGGCAGCCTACCATTGAAGCAGAGGCTACTTATGTTAGTTCCACTGCAAGAGGAACCGTTTTAGAAAAAAAAGGGGTTAGAATACATACCTGTGAACATGTTTTAGCCGCCTTAACGGGCATGGATTTAGATAACGTATACATTGAGCTGAACAGTTCCGAACTTCCGATCATGGATGGATCATCCAGATATTTCGTTGAAGCAATAAATGAAGTAGGCATAATAGAGCAGGAAGCGGAAAGGGAATATTTTGTAATAAAGGAAATAATATCATATACAGACCCGGAAACAGGCTCGGAAATCACGGCAATTCCTTCCGAACATTTCGAAATAACCACCATGGTGGATTTTGGAACCAAAATATTAGGTACACAAAATGCCACAATGAAGAATATTAAGGAATTTAAGGACGGATTTGCGAAAGCCCGTACTTTCAGTTTCCTTCATGAGTTGGAAACCCTGTTGGATGCCGGATTGATAAAAGGAGGAGATATAAGCAACGCCATTGTCTATGTAGACAAGGAACTTTCTCCCGATACTTTGGAGAAATTGAAAATAGCTTTCGGACAGCCGGAAGTGACCGTAAGACCCAACGGTATTTTGGATAACGTCACCTTATATTATCCCAATGAAGCCGCACGTCATAAACTGTTGGACGTCATAGGAGATCTGACATTGGTGGGAGTAAAGCTGAAAGCAAAAATAATAGCAACAAAACCGGGGCATCATTGCAATACGCAGTTTGCTAAAAAATTAAATAAATTATATAAATTATTTAAAAGAAAAAACATTCCCGAAGTTGATTGTCAGAAAGAACCCGTATACGACATAAAAGAAATCATGAGAATGCTTCCTCACCGTCCTCCGTTTTTGTTGATTGATAAGATCATGGAAGTAAGCGAAAAGCATATCATAGGGATAAAAAATGTAACTATAAACGAACCTTTCTTTGTAGGGCATTTTCCCGGTGAACCGGTGATGCCGGGAGTTCTGCAAATAGAAGCTATGGCGCAGACAGGCGGGATATTTGTTTTAGCGAATGTGGATGACCCCCAAAATTATTCAACCTATTTGATCAAGTTAGATAATGTAAAACATAAAAGAAAGGTAGTACCCGGAGACACACTTATTTTGAAAATAGATTTATTAGAGCCTATAAGAAGAGGTATTGTACATATGCAGGGATATGGATATTGTAACGGACAAATGGTTGTAGAAGCGGAAATGATGGCACAGGTAATAAAAACAAAAGAATAAAAGATGATTCAACCTTTAACATTTGTACATTCCGATGCAAAAATAGCTGAGAATGTAGTTGTGGAATCTTTTTCTTCCATAAACAGAGACGTAGAAATAGGAGAAGGAACCTGGATAGGTCCCAATGTTACCATTATGGAAGGAGCCCGAATCGGTAAAAATTGCAAAATATTTCCCGGAACGGTCATTTCCGCAGAACCTCAGGATCTTAAATATAAAGGAGAAAAAACTCTTACCTACATAGGAGATAACACGGTAATCAGAGAATGCGTAACAATAAACAGAGGAACCACAGCCTTAGGCTACACCAAAATAGGTAATGATTCCCTGGTTATGGCAACAGCGCACGTTGCCCATGATTGCATAGTAGGAGATAACGTTATCCTCGTTAACGGAGTAGGCTTATCAGGGCATGTAATCATTGAAGATTATGTTCTCTTAGGAGGGATGACGGCAGTTCACCAATTTAATAAAGTCGGAAGACATTCTATAGTTGCCGGAGGCTCTCTGGTAAGAAAGGACGTTCCGCCATATACAAAAGCAGCCCGAGATCCGCTTTCCTACGCAGGTATAAATTCAATAGGATTGAGAAGAAGAGGATTCAGCTCTGAGAAAATAGCGGAAATACAAAGCATATATCGGGTTATTTTTCAAAAAAAATTAAATGTTTCCCAAGCTCTGAACGTGGTGGAAGCAGAATTTGAAGCCACCCCGGAAAGAGACGAAATTATTCAGTTTATCCAATCAAGTATGAGAGGAGTCATGAAAAGTTTCAATGCAATAAGAAATTTAGAATAAATTATAACTATAAAAAAGATTGTATGGCTACAATGGGAGACATTAAAAAAGGTCTTTGTATCAATTTTAATGATGATATTTATAAAGTGATAGAATTCTTACATGTTAAACCCGGAAAAGGACCCGCATTTGTAAGAACAAAATTAAAATCCATAACTTCAGGAAAAGTAGTGGAAAATACATTTTCGGCAGGAAGTAAAATAGAAGAAGTAAAAGTTATTACACGAAAGTACCAATATTTATATGACGACGACCATGGTTTTCACTTTATGAATAATGACGATTTTTCTCAGATTTATATAAATAAAAATCTAATAGAAAATGCCCGATTCATGAAGTCAGGAGAAGAGGTCATGATCATCCTGAAAGAAGAAGACGAAACCCCTTTATCTGCCGAACTGCCTGCGAGCGTCATTATGGAAGTAACAGAAGCAGACCCCGGAGTAAAAGGGAATACCGCAACCAATGCATTCAAAAATGCGGTCATTGAGACAGGAGCAAAAGTTCTGGTTCCGCTATTTATAAATGCCGGAGAAAAAATTAAGATTAACACAGAGGACGGCTCTTACATAGAAAGGGTCAAAGAATAAAAAACACATTTCATAAATCGTTAAAATATGAGATTTCCCAAGCCCTATACACTGAAAGAAATTGCATCCATTATTAAAACAGAATACATAGGAGATGATGACTTCCCGGTTTACGGCACTAATGAAATCCATCGGGTAAAAAAAGGAGAAATTGTTTTTGTAGATCATCCGAAATACTACGATAAAGCGCTGCAAAGCCCCGCAACTATAATTTTAATCAACAAGAAAGTAGAATGTCCGAAAGGAAAAGCCCTGCTTATTTCCGACGATCCCTTTAGAGACTTTAATACCATAAATACACATTTCAGAAGCTATCACCCACAAAAAGAAACGATAGCAGAAGATGTCGAAGTGGGAGAAGGAACTGTAATTCAGCCCGGAGTATACATTGGAAAACAAGTAAAAATAGGGAAGAATTGCATCATTTTTCCTAATGTCACCATTCACGATTACACGGAAATTGGCAATAATGTTATAATTCAGTCAGGTACGGTAATAGGAGGAGATGCATTTTATTATAAAAACAGAGGAGAGTTTCACGACCGGTTAAAATCAGTAGGAAATGTTAAAATTGAAGATAACGTTGAAATAGGTTCCAATTGCACCATTGACAGAGGAGTAACAGATACGACCGTCATAGGAGAAGGCTCCAAATTGGATAATCTGATACAAATAGGACACGACACGATCATCGGAAAAAAATGCCTGATAGCGTCTCAGGTAGGAATAGCAGGGTGTTGTAACATCGAAGATGAAGTAACGATGTGGGGACAAGTAGGAGTTGCCTCTTCTCTGACAATTGGAAAAAAAGCCGTAATTTGGGCGCAGTCGGGAGTATCAAAAAATCTGGAAGGAGGGAAAGCTTATTTTGGATATCCGGCAAATGAAGCCAAAAAAATGTTAAAAGAGCTGGCTGTTTTAAAAAGATTAACCAAATAATGCAGAATGTTATAAAAAAATAAATATATTTGTATCACATAAAAAATGAGAAAAATATGTCAGTATTAGTTAACAAGAATTCGAAAATAATTGTTCAGGGATTTACAGGAAAAGAAGGAACCTTTCATGCTGAACAAATGATAGAGTTTGGAACCAATGTAGTTGGAGGAGTTACTCCGGGAAAAGGAGGAACTACACATTTGGACAGACCTGTGTTTAACACAGTTAAAGACGCTGTAGATAAAACAGGAGCCAATACTTCCATAATATTCGTTCCACCGGCATTCGCTGCAGATTCCGTTATGGAAGCCGCAGAAGCCGGAATTAAAGTTATCGTTTGTATTACAGAAGGAATTCCTGTGGAAGACATGGTGAAAGTTAAAAATTACCTTAAATCCTATGGCTGTACTTTGATAGGACCAAATTGTCCGGGAGTTATTTCAGCAGATGAAGCAAAAGTAGGAATCATGCCCGGATTCGTATTTAAAAAAGGAAAAGTAGGAATTGTTTCCAAATCAGGAACACTAACCTATGAAGCCGCAGACCAGGTAGTAAAAGCCGGATACGGAGTTTCCACAGCTATCGGAATAGGAGGAGACCCTATTATCGGAACTACAACCAAAGAAGCCGTTGAATTACTAATGAATGATTCCGATACCGATTGTATTGTGATGATAGGAGAAATAGGCGGACAATTGGAAGCAGATGCCGCACAATGGTATAAGTCTATAGGAACACCAAAACCTATAGTAGGATTCATAGCAGGACAAACTGCACCCAAAGGAAGAACCATGGGACACGCAGGAGCTATTGTAGGAGGAGAAAATGATACAGCTCAGGCAAAAATGAAAATAATGTCCGAATGCGGTATCCATGTGGTTAACTCCCCAGCCGATATAGGGAAAACAGTTGCTTCTATTTTAAAATAGATGTTAATTTAAATACATACTATGAAGAAAGTAAAAAATGTTTTTCTTTTAGCGTTATTACTAATTCCAATGTTGTTTCACTCACAAATTAGATTTGGAATCAGAGGGACTGTACATGCAAGTAACGTTTCCAATATACATAAAGAATCAGGTTCAAGAATTGCGGGATCATTAGGGGCATTAGCACAAATTCCGATTGGTTATAGTAACCAATTCTTTCTTCAGCCGGAAATTTCGTATTCACTACAAGGAGAAAATGATAAAGGAGAAAGTTATGGTGTTAGAAGAGATGCTCAATATTTCCAAAATTACATTAATATTCCAGTATACTTTAGAGCCTATTTCTCAGAAGCAGACAATGAATTCTTTGGTGAAATAGGTCCTCAGATAGGATTTCTTGTATTTAGAAAAGACAAAGAGGAGGATACTAGTATTCATGAAGGAGGATATGCATTCTTAGACAAGCCTCAGTCAATTGATATCTCAATTGGAATAGGAATAGGGTATAGCTTCTTGAGGAGATATGAAGTTTTTGTGAGATATAATTACGGATTAACGGATGTATATAAGAATGATCGATTTGGTCAACAAAGAACTTCGGTTTTAGCGGGCGGATTTGCTTATGTATTTGATTAAAATATAATTAAAATAAAAAAAAACAGAACGGCTGTCTTAACAATGAGACAGCCGTTTTTTTTGCTCTGTTTGATTTTCGGTGCCGGAATGATCTTTTGTAATATTACCGATTGAATCCAAGGTTTGATATTTCCCACTAAAGATCAATAATTTATCGTTCTAATTTCTTACACGACATGATAATGACAATATAAACACAAAATAATTATTACATAAAATTTAAAAAAAATGGAATTATATATGCTAAAAAATTATTTTTAGTACTATTTTTGCGAAAGTAAAGCTATAATTAAATAAAATGGAAAATAATAGATACGAGCTGAATAAAAATCTGGCACAAATGTTAAAAGGAGGGGTAATCATGGATGTATCCACTCCTGAACAGGCAAAAATTGCAGAAGCAGCAGGAGCGGCGGCTGTAATGGCGCTGGAAAGGATTCCCGCAGACATAAGAGCTGTAGGAGGAGTATCCCGGATGAGCGATCCTAAAATGATAAAAGGAATACAGGCAGCGGTGAGTATTCCGGTTATGGCAAAGATACGGATCGGGCATTTCGTAGAAGCGCAGATTTTGGAAGCATTGGAAATTGACTACATAGACGAGAGTGAAGTACTGACTCCCGCAGACGATAAATATCACGTAAACAAAACCAAATTTAAAGTTCCCTTTGTATGCGGAGCTAAAAATTTAGGCGAAGCCCTGAGAAGAATTCAGGAAGGAGCCGCGATGATTCGTTCCAAAGGAGAACCGGGAACCGGTGATGTAGTTCAGGCTGTAAGACACCTGAGAGCAATGGGAGAAGAGATCCGAAAGATTCAGAATATGCAGGAAGACGAATTGTTCTTTCATGCAAAAGAACTTCAGGTTCCTTATGATTTAGTAAAATACGTGCATGAAAACGGAAAATTACCCGTAGTAAATTTTGCGGCAGGAGGCGTAGCAACTCCCGCAGATGCAGCCTTGATGATGCAGCTGGGTGCAGAAGGCGTATTTGTAGGCTCCGGTATTTTCAAATCCGGAAATCCTGAAAAAAGAGCTCAAGCCATCGTAAAAGCCGTTACTAATTACAATAATCCTCAAATTCTGTTGGAAATTTCCGAAGATTTGGGAGAGGCCATGGTCGGAATCAATGAAGCGGAAATTGAACTTCTAATGGCGGAAAGAGGAAAATAAAAACAAGAAGGTCAACACATAATACTAATCATTTTGGAAAATAATCATCCCATTTTCCAAAATGATTTTTTACTTGATGATAACATAAACAACACAAGCATGAAGATAGGGATATTAGCCTTACAGGGAGCATTTGCAGAACATAGAAAGAAGTTGGAAGAGTTGAAAGCGGATTCCTTTGAGATCAGAAATAAAAAAGATTTATATCATGATATGGAAGGAATTATCTTTCCCGGAGGAGAAAGCACCACTATGGGAAAACTCTTGAAAGATTTGGATATGTTGGAAGTCTTAAAATCGAAAATAAAAGAAGGATTACCTGTTTTCGGAACATGTGCAGGTATGATTTTATTAGCCGGAAGCTTGGAAGAAGCCTCGCCTCATTTAGGACTGATGGATATTACCGTAAAGCGGAATGCTTATGGAAGACAACTAGGCAGTTTTTATACCGAGGAAGAATTTAAGGGATTAGGCAGAATTCCCATGACGTTCATTCGCTCTCCCTACATAACAAAAGTAGGAAAAGAAGTAACGGTTTTATCAGAAGTGGAAGGACATATAGTCGCTGCGGAAGAAAAAAATATGCTGGTTACCTCTTATCATCCGGAATTGACTCCTTCTCATGAAGTTCACCGGTATTTTATAGAGAAATTTTGCAGAAAGTAAGAAAACGCACAAAAATTTACAATTAGAACCATTTCAGGGCATTATAATATTATCCCGATTAATTATGAATAAAAAGAAAAAAGAGGTAAAGCAACGCCTTTTACCTCTTTTTTACCAAATTCAAATTAAGCAGATAAAATAAAGAACTCTTGTATAAATTTCATTTTTAAGTAGCTTTGGAATAAACATCCAAATCTGTTATGTCCAAAAAGTTACGATTTAGATAAATTTTACTACTTTATAAAGAACAACTGATACTTGTTATGGCATTAAGATTTTTCACCTTTTTCTATCTCAAACAGTAACTTTTCAGACACCTATCTCATATCACACACTTTTATCTTATTCGTTGATTACTTTTCGGGTTATTATTTCACCTTTTTCGGTTTGTACTCGTACTATCAATATCTGTTTTCCGAACTGTGCAGACGGAATCCGTATGCTGTGGGAATTGATTTGATGGTTGTGGTAAAGATTTCTTCCCGAAAAATCGTATAATTCTACCGAAAGTATAACGGATTTTTTAGATTCCACCACAATCTGTTGATCGTGCTGATAAATAATCAATTGATCATTAGGATTCAATGGCTCGTTTATACCAAGTCCTTTTCCTTTCACTATTTCGAAGGCATCGAACAGAGAGCTTACTCCGGCTTCACTCACCGTATAGGTGGAAACTTTGATGGCATCTGAGGAAACCTGCATTCT
>JAISMV010000030.1 GCA_031276535.1 Flavobacteriaceae bacterium | reverse complement strand
CATTATCTCGAAATGTATTTACATTCAATTTCTTCTATGCTGTCAAAAGTACGAAGTGCATTGATTAATTTAAATGCTTCAAAATAATCTAAATTTTCAGGTGAAATGTCTAAAAGTTGTATTCGTTTTTCCTGAAGTAATTTTTGTCTTTGTGTTCCTCCCAGTAAAGGAACTCTTGGTGTAAACCAGCTTTGCCCTTTCCTGAAAACTATATTTGCTATGGAAGTATCGGTAATTAATCCGTTTTTAATAATCAAAATATCATCTTTATCAACATCTTTTTTTAACTTCCGGAAAATTTCTCTGTTTTCAAATTTATATTCATAGTTTATATCATTACAGATCACTAACTGCAAGGTCGTTATTACAGAAGGCTTATACGGAATGAACTCAACCTTATGAATATCTGCATCATAGGTCACACGACAACGATATAATTCCTGTTCCAAATTTGCCGGGATCTCTATATTTTTCTCCAAAAAATAAACCTCTGATATATTCCACCATTTTTTTCTGGAATCGTTCAATCGTTGATTATGATATTGTATATTCTGAAAAGATTTATTTTTTACCAAAATAGTTTCAAATAACCGGAACATAAATTTTTTGTATTAATTCATTATATTCTTTTTTCACATCACTAGAATAAGTAATTCCTCCTCCGCTTTTATAAAAATATTTTTCACCTTTTTCTTCAATGAAACGAATCATTACTGCACTATCTAACGAATAGCCATTAAATATTCCCATTACCCCCGTATAATAATCTCTTGTGTGATTTTCAACTTTTTTAATAATTTCTACAGTTCTTTCTTTAGGAGCACCACTTATTGAACCTGCCGGTAATAAGGTCGATAAAATATTGCCAATATATTCATTCCAGTTTTGAGAAAGATCTCCACTGATCTGAGAGCTCGCCTGCAATAAAATTCCTTCTGATGTTTTTATTGTATCTATATACCGAAATTTATCCACTTGTATATTTTTTGCTACACTATTAAGATCATTGCGTATTAAGTCAACAATGGTATAATGTTCGGCTTTCTCTTTTTCATCTGACAACAAAATTTCCTTTGCATTTTCGAGAGAGCCATCAATAGTCCCTTTCATGGGATAAGAATATATTTTAGTATCTTCTATCTTAATGAAAATTTCCGGAGAAAAACAAACAAACCGGTTAGAAAGCCACAACTTGTATGGTGCATGAGATAAGAAAAAGATGTCCTTTAATGATTTATTTATTTCTATTGGGGTTTCTACCGTCAAATTAAGTAAATAGGTATTACCCAGACTAATTTCTTTTTGTACTTGTGTAAATTGGTTTTTATATTGATTAAAGTCAATAGGCTTAATTTTATATTTACATTTTTTTTCTTTTAAAACATCTGTATTTATATTCGTACAATTCCGGAATTTAAATAATATCTTATCGGGATTCACTTTCTCCAAAGGGATTACTACAGGATTGCTTCCTTCAAAATCTATAATAAACAAAAAGGGAACTCTTTCTTTTCCCCACTGATTCATCTGAGAGATAATTGTATCTTTGAACTTCATTTATTTTTCATGCTTGAAAAGCAAAAATACTAAATAAAAAGAACGTCATAACAACTAATGGTTTCTGTAGTTTTAATCGATAATCATGATTCTTTTACCTGGAATTTATACCAATTATTTGATGAAAGTATTTATTGTAAAGTTGAAGTCATTTCCAACGATCGGATTAATTATGAAAATTTAAAGAAGTATGATAAAATAGTCTTTTCTCCCGGACCTGACATTCCCAAATCATATCCTCAAATGAATAAAATTATTAATGAATACGCATATACTAAAAGTATTCTGGGAATATGTCTCGGACATCAGGCGCTAATTGAACATTGGGGAGGAAACTTATTAAACCTATCTCCTGTTTCTCATGGAAAAAAAGAAAAAATTCTGATAAATAATTCCGATCCTTTATTTAAAAATTTACCTGAATCAATAGAAGCAGGACTATATCACTCTTGGGCAGCTGATGAAAGATCATTACCCGGCTGCTTTTCCATTATAGCAAAAAGCCAACAAAATATAATTATGGGAATATCTCATAAACAACTAGATATTAAAGGTATACAATTCCATCCTGAATCGTATATGACTTTTCATGGAAAAGATATAATAGAAAACTGGATCAGAGAATAGATATTTTTTAAGAAGGATCCACATCTACGTCAATTCTTACAGAACGATAGGCTTGAATTTCCATAATCCTGTTCAGGGAACTTCGGATGTACGTTTTGATGTTTTTGGTTGATTTATTGGCCGGATGTTTCAATAATATCTTATAAATATACTGATTATTAATCCGGGGGATCAATCCTTCTTCCGGCCCAAGAATAAAAGGCTCCGATATGTAGTTTTTTAAATAATCCCCAATAAAACCGGCTGCTTTTTTTGCCCGATCCTGATTTTTATGTTTAAAGGTAAGTTCTATCAACCGAAAATAAGGAGGATATAAAAACTCTTTTCTCTCCCGTAAAATGGCTTCTTTTGCCAATTCATAATTATTTTCCTGTACAAAAAGATAAAAAGGATTTTCCGGGTCAAAGGTTTGAATCAGTACCTTCCCCTGCTCTCGTCTTCCGGATCTCCCGCTTACCTGGGTGAGAAGCTGCACCGCCCTTTCTCCTGCCCTGAAATTAGGCAGATTTAATAAAGAATCCGCCCGGATCACACCTGCCAACTGCACGGAATCAAAATCCAACCCTTTGGTAACCATTTGAGTTCCAATTAATATATCAATTTCATGAAGTGCCATTTTTTCAAACAGGATCTCATAGGCATGTTTCTTTTTCATAGTATCCACATCCATGCGGGCTACTTTGGCATCGGGAAATAAACGGGAGATTTCCTCCTCTATCTGTTGAGTTCCGATACCCTTGGTTTCCAACGCATGAGAATGACAATTGGGACAGGTATTTGGCAAAGCCATGGTGTATCCGCAATAATGACAACGCAAAGCAGAAGTTATTTTGTGATAGGTCAGTGAAACGTCGCAATTGGGACAGCTTGGAGAATGTCCGCAATGATTGCATTCCACAACCGGAGCAAACCCCCTGCGATTATGAAACAGAATAACCTGTTTTTTATTTTCGAGGCAGGTATTTATTTCTTTCTGCAACTCGTGAGAAATATTGGGAGTTACGGTAGGTTTTCGCAGGCTGATCATTTCCGTAGCCGGAAGACCGACTTTCCCAAAACGTTCTTTAAGTTCGACCAATCCGAATTTTCCCTGTTCATGGTTATAAAAACTTTCCATGGAGGGAGTGGCGGAACCCAGCAATACTTTTGCCTGATTTTGCCGGGCAAGGATCTGCACACAATCCCGTGCGTGGTAAAAGGGCTTGTTGTCGCTTTGTTTATAAGAACTATCGTGTTCTTCATCTACAATTATCAATCCGATGTTTTGTAAGGGAAGAAAAATTGCCGACCGTACTCCGATAATTACCTTATATTTATTTTCCAGCGTGTTTTTCCAGATTTCTACACGTTCATTCTGATTGAGTTTTGAGTGGTATATTCCCACTTCGTCTCCGAACCGTTTTTGTATCCTGCCAACCCATTGGGTGGTAATGGATATTTCGGGCAATAAAAACAGGGAGTTTTTGGATTGAAGAATCTGTTTTTCTATCAGTTGAAGGTAGAGTTCCGTCTTCCCCGAGCCTGTAACTCCGTACAATAAAACCGTAGAATAACTTTCAAACAGTTTTTCTATTTTCTCCAATGCCTCCTGCTGGGCATCGGAAAGCCGGTAAGAATCTTCAATATGGTCATCATATTCCTCCATCCGGTCTTTTTGTAACTGAAACTCCTGTATATAATTTTTTTCCAGTAATGCTTTGACCACAGCCGGAGAGGTTTTGTCAACCAATTCTTTCTTTTCGATAAAGGTAGTTTTTCGATGCTGCATTTGAATAAACAGCAATAATGCCTCTCGTTGTTTCTGTGCTCGTTCTATTTCCAGCAGTGCCTGTTTAAAAATATCGGAATTTTCAAATTCGGGATTCAGTTGCAGATAAGTTACCTTTTTGGGTTTATATTTCTCAATGATCTGTTCGTCTAATTCTATCAGACTTTTCTCATATAATGATTTGATAGTGGGAATGATATATTTTTTAGCTAAAAAGAACTCTATTTCCTTTAAATTAATGGAAGTTTTGATCTCCAGACTTTGCATGACGAAGGTTTCTTTTTCATCCAGTTCTTCCCAAAGGATCTCCTGTTGGGTTTTTCGGATAAATGTTTCACTTTCCGGCTTTAAAGCAGAAGGAAAAGCATTTCTGTATACATCGCCCAATGAACAAAGATAATAATCGGCTATCCATTTCCAGAATTCAATCTGGTTTTTGGTAACCATTGAAAAATCTTCCAACAGAGAATATATCTCTTTGGTCTTATATAATTCCGGTTTTTGATCATGAAGTTCTGTAACAATGGCCGTATAAAGCTTCTTTCCTCCGAAAGGAACCACAACTCTTTGTCCTGCCTGAACTTGATCTTTCAGATTTTCAGGTATCTGATAGGTGAAAACTCCGTCTAAAGAAAGAGGAATAATAACGTTAACAAACTTCAATTTAGCTAGTATTTTAAAACTCAAAGGTACGGTTTTTTACTTTTTTAAATCATTTCATTATTTCAGAAAAGAAGCCGTTTTGTCGCTCATATTCCGAATGCTTCAGTTTCGCTCTTACTTAGCTTCACCAAAATCTGATTTTGAAAGCAATAACTTTCTTATAAAAAACGCATTAAAAGATTTTAACGTAGGACCTTACCTTCTTAAACCTAACTTCTTAAATATTTAATATTCAATATAATGAACAATAACTTAACTTTATTTATTATTTCAATGCCGTGATTCCCGCCAATAGCTTCAATTGAATAAGGTTAGTAATGTAATTTGAAAAAAGTTAATAACAAGCACTTGCCGATATTAAAGCAATTTTTTGTACTAATTTTCCATTAAAAAGCTCTATATCAAAAATATTTAAACAAAGATCAGAATTTTCGTATCTCTTAAAAATTGTCGTAATAAGAAAAATCCTTTGTTATTTTACCATCCTCAATTGTAAAAATTGTACAAATAGGTAATTCTAACTTTGAATTGTCCGGTGCTGTTCCTACCGTTACAAATTCCACTACTATAGTCTTATCTCCGGAAGAATACGTTTGAATTACTTTATCTTTAAGATCTGGAAAAACTTTGACTAGTTCCGAATATTTTGCGACAATTTCTTTTTTGGTCATTGTAAAAATTTCTTTTCCAACTGATGGGTCTTTAAATTCAGCTTTATCAATATACATATCCGCTACTTTTTGCCAATCGTGGTTATTGAAATGTTCAAAATATTGTTTGACAATTAGTTCGTTTTTGCCTGTTAGTTCAGAATCTGTATTTTTTTCCGCACAAGATAAAGTTGTTAGTAGTAAAACTAAAATCAATGATACTATTCGCATAATTTTGAGTATTAAAGGTTAATAAATTTAAAAAAAATAATGATGAAAATATTAATTTATTGATTAAAACTATGATAAAATTAAAATTTCCTGCTTATTCATTAATAAGCAGCGATAGCTCTAACCTCAGTAGTACCTCCCCACAGATGACAAGGACAATCCAAAGCTATTTCATAAGCTTCCTGAATGTCATTTGCTTTAATAAGATAGTATCCCCCAACCATATACCCATTTGAAACGAACGGAAATTCTTTTATTTTCCTTTCTCTACCTTCAATGATAATACCTGAATCATCTAATCCTTCACCACTAATTAACTGACCTTTTGAACCAAGTTTTTCAGTCCATTCTATATGAGCATGCATTAGATCACTCATATTTTCTTCATCCATATTAGAAAGGATGTCTAAATTTTCATGTAAAATTAATAAAAACGTACTCATGTTTATATTTTTTTAAAGTAATAAAGTTAATATTTCGCTAATTTAAAAAAAACTAATAACTTTTCACAAGAATATGTGAAAAAATTTATTTTATTCAGCGTGTACCAAATGAATTGCAGGCGAAAAAAACGCAAAATTAACGCACAACCAATTGTAAACACCTAACTTTAAACACTTTATATATTTTATCTTTTAAATTAAAAAGTTCACTGAAAGTCTGTATCTTTAATGCAATAATCACAAATACAGAAAAGAAACATTCTTAGAAGAGCATTGATGGGGATACTGTAACGGCTGTATTTTAAATTAAAATTCCGAAAAAATTTCTTACAATTTAAAGAATAACTCACTCGTATTTAGCAGTTGATTTTTTTCAAAAAATTTTTTCAGGAAAAAAATTTGTTAAATAAAAAAATGATTCTATCTTTGCACCACCAAAAAATGCTGAAATAAGTATTGAAAAAAGATTCGGTAGTTCAGCTGGTTAGAATACCTGCCTGTCACGCAGGGGGTCGCGGGTTCGAGTCCCGTCCGAATCGCAAAAATTAAAAAAGCTATCCTACTTTCGGATAGCTTTTTTTGTGTCTTTAAATCTAAAGGGGATCATCAGGTTATGCGTATTTTCAAAGACTTGGAATTAGTCGAGCAGCTTGGTTCGGATGTCGGAACAAGAACAAAAGATGGGGAGGGGAATAAAAAAAGATTACCTTAGGGCAGATGAAAACAGAAGAAATCACTTTATTTTTAAAACAGTGCTTTTGGATTAATTTTCAAAAACTCATCATAAGGAATTCCACCGGTTCCAACCTGTTGTGGTTTTACCCACTTGGCTAGGTCCCAGAACAACCTGAATAAACT
>JAISMV010000050.1 GCA_031276535.1 Flavobacteriaceae bacterium | reverse complement strand
AATGTAGGTTGATTGGAAAAACCTCCTTCCGTGTAGATGTACATCAGGGTTACTTTTGACAGGTCGCTTTGTTTGATCAGTTCTTTTATATAATTTATGCGCAAAGTGTTCAAATAGATATTGAAATTTGAGTATCCTTTCGTTCTTATTGCCCGGGATACGTAAGAACTATTGGTATCATAAATTACACAAAGTTTGGACATGCTGAACTTTGAATCTTTGAAATACATGTTCTCCTTGATCTGACTATTAATTTTATTGAAAAAATCCTCGTATTCCTGCTCCCGTTCTTTGTCTATTATAGTTTTAGGGTTCTTAATGCCATAAGTTTCGGGTTCTTTTAAAATTCCCACCTGATTGATCTTATCTTTATAATACAACATCAGGCACATAATTAATCCATTGAAAATAAATGCAGTAACCTCTGTGAAATTAAAGAATGTCCTATACCGGCTATCCAAAAAATCAAAGGAAAAATAATACGAGATTGAAATTCCGATTATAATTATTGAAACGGAATATAAACTGTAAAAAAAAGAATCTTTCTTGGACAGAAATATATAAGTACCCAAAGGTATTGGCAATAACCACACAATATTGCCTACCGAAACTTTGGAAAATACAATGATAAAGTACAGATCATAGAGGATGCCAAAGATCAAAAAAGATCGAATTATCTTCCTAAGTTTCACTTTAGTAAAAGAATTTTTACAGATAAAGACACATAATACTCCTATTGTAACCGCACCAAATAACAAAAAAAGAACAGGATATATTTCTTCAATATTCAAATAAAAAATAACCATATAGAAAGTTAATATCATGCACATGAATGTCAAATATTTTAGGAGAAATTCCTCCTCTAACTCTTTCGCAAGGTTATTATTTTTATTTCGTTTAAATATTTTTTCACAAAATACTAGCATCTCAACAAATATTTTTAATAATTATTTTATATAAACATATCATTATCAACTGTATATAAACATGAAAACAATTACCATTTTTGTTTTATACATTTTTTTTTCAACGTCAGCCATATTACTAGCTTGCACCCCGTAAAACAGTACTTGATTTTTGGCAATACCTGAAAAATATTATACGGCTGTTTTCGGTATTTTATGGCTATATGGAATGAAAAAAAAGAAAAGCCCTTAAAACTTTGCAAAATTAATAAATAAAAAATAGCTAAAAAATAATTATAAGAAAAAATTTAACCTAATGAAAAAATATCTAAACCTATTGTTGTTTTTCCTCATTTCACCAATCGTTTTTAGCCAGGTGGGAATCAATGTGGAAAAACCAAACCCAAAAACTTTATTACATGTTTCGGAACAAAATGAAACTACAGACCCTGTACAAAGTAAAGGGATCATTATTCCCCGTTTAACTGAGACACAAAGAAATTCCATTAAGCCGACAGCAACGGAAAACAGTTTATTGATCTACAATATAACGGAAAACTGCTATAATTACTGGAACAATGAAGAAAGTGAATGGAAAAGTCTTTGTGGAAACATGGGAAATGCGAAATTCACTTTTAAGTGCGATAAAAACATCAAAATAAAAGGAACCTATGTGAAAGGAAAAGAATTAGATATAACCAATTATATTTCCATAGTAGAAGTGAATGTAACCAAACCCGGTGCCTATACCATTATTGCAACTCCTACCAAAAACAACGGATATTCATTTGTCGCACAGGGAGTTTTCACTACAGCCGGTAAACAAACCATTAGTTTATCAGGACAAGGAATACCTGTAAATGTACAAAAGGATGATTTTACAATCACCTCATCCGGCTCTTCGGATGTTTGTAAAACACAAGTGGAAGTGAAACCCAATATTGCTTCTTATTCCATTAATTGTGCAACCGTTAATGTAACCGGATTTTACTTAAAAGGTTCTTCATTAAGTAGTTTAAACACTATTTTAATGAATGTAAGTGTAAGTTCGGCAGGTTCATACTACATTTCCACCAATACGGTAAACGGAGTTTCTTTTCAAGCATCCGGAGTGTTTGCCTCTACAGGCACGCAAACTGTCATTCTGACCGGTACAGGTATACCGACCGTTAATACTAACTTTTCAGTAGATATTACCTCTAACTCAATTGCGGGTAATACAAGTTGTTCTGCAACCATACCTATAACATTACCCTCCATGAAGTACGCCATCATTGGAGACAACAGCGTTTATTCCTGGGGAGCAGATGAAAGACTTGCCGCATTGAATTCTACTGCAAATTTTGGTCCGAATGGCATTGTCAAAGTCAACAAATTAGAACAACTATGGAAAACAACGAGTGCAAGTACAGCCACTAATCATCTATCCGGAACAGCAGCAAAACCCGATATTATACTATATTTTTCATATAGTTCGCCTCCGGATGATAAGTTAGTAGCTGCATTAAACAATTATGTAAATAATGGAGGTATGTTGATATATGGCACTGCAGACGGTTACGACAATCAGGCAAATCAAATTCTCAAGGGTATTTTTGGAATTACCACCGCCAAAACTCAAGTGGCTGGTTCAGGAGCTACGGAAGACAACACCTACCCTATTAATAATTTATCTTCCGATCCTATTATAAACGGACCGTTTGGTAAAACAGCCGGAAGATACTGGGCGGAAGATAACGTTTCTACAAATTCGGTTATTGTTACGAAATTGCCGCCACACTCCGTACAAGTTGCAACTGCTTACAATTCTTTTGGCAAACCGGCTGTTGACCCGGAATATTCAATAGTGTGGTATAATGAAAACAAAAATTTCGTTTTCTTTGGCGATTCGGTAGGTGCATCTACCAACTACTCCTCTGAAAATAGTTATCCGGCATATTATTCAGCAATCGGAATACCTTCTTCAAAATACTATGGAAATCATAAACCGGGAGGAGGATCTTCTCCTCAATACGTATATAACTCCATTTTAGAATTGAATGCCGTAGCATGGGGACTTAAAAAAGCTGCAATCGCAGGTATTAATCCTCACTAATAATATTCTAACACAAGACTGAAAGATAGACGGTTTTACATTAAATAGACAGGTTATGTTAAAGTTAGAAAGTTAGAAAGTTAGAAAGTTAATGATGAAACTGCCCTTATCGGGCAGTTTTTTTTGTATCATACTAAGAGCCTGTTTAAATTTTATTCAACTATTTATTTTTAGGTTCTAATTATATTTTGCATTCTTTTTAAGCTCTTTTGAGCGGCTTTTTCACTTTTTCTTCTTGATTTAGCCCGCTAAA
>JAISMV010000105.1 GCA_031276535.1 Flavobacteriaceae bacterium | reverse complement strand
AACCTTATAAGAGGTTTATAGAAAACAAACTACGTCAAAATTTTGATTTTACGGGAGTTCCCATTGAAATATATTTCCGTCAAAAATAAAATATCCGGTCTGTTTTCCACCGTTTCTTTGTACGGAATACAGAGTAAACGCATCATAATTTCAGAAAAATAAAATTGGAAGAAATACACATAATATCGTGTAAAATAGTTGTGAGTCATAGATAATTTTTATATGTTATATTGATTATTACTATTTTAAACAATCTTTTTACAACGCAGCAAAAATCCTGAAAGGATTTGATTTTCATAACCTCAGGTCAGTTGACCTGAGGAGGAGGATAACGCAAGAGTCACACTGCCTGAAAGGCAGGACTTAATCTTCCAAAAAATATCGTTCATAAATATCCATACCGTTCTCTGTCAAAAGTCGGTGATATTCTTCTTCAAAACTTAAAATATTCTTTTTCGTGTACTTCAAGGGTTGTCGTATTGCTGTGTTTTTATGTGGAACAGAAGATGATAAAGAAGACATGTACAGCTCATGGTTTTAACGTTTTTCAGTCCTGCCTTTCAGGCAGGGAGAGTAGTTGTTGTGTGTACTCTCCGCAGGTCGCTGACCTTGCGGTTACGAAAATATTGCCTTTCAGGCAGAGAGTGCGTTTACTGTTTTTCAGTCCTGCCTGAAAGGCAGGGAGAGTTGTTGTGTGTGCCCTCCGCAGGCCGCTGACCTTGCGGTTACGAAAATATTGCCTTTCAGGCAGAGAGTGCGCTTTACTATTTCATGATGCGTTTGCCCTGATACGGAATACCCTAAACAAAAAAAGACTGCTCTTTTTCAGAGCAGTCTTTTTATTATTTTTTAATTTATTATATGCTTAAAACGGATATTCAAACACTTTACTTTCATGATAGTACGGATTTCCTTTTGCTTCCAGATTAAGCTTACTTATGGAATACATAACGGTAAATACAAATACTCCTAATATGAATACGAAAGCTCCTATTTCTAACAATCCGAAGCCCCAGAAAGCTCCTACGGTTCCCGGCATAATGATATTAAAGAAGTCCAGATAGTGACCCAATATCACCACACATGCCATGATCGGAACTATTACGAAATTTCTCTTGGCTTTGCTGCTAACCAATATTAAAAACGGCAATACTAAGTTAGGTATCAACATGGTGAAATAAGTATCTCTGTACAGTTGATATCTTCCAAAGAAGTAGACTGTTTCTTCCGGAACGTTTGCATACCAGTAAAGCATGAACTGTGCAAACCACAGGTAAGACCATAGCAGGCTGAATCCGAACAGGAACTTAGCTAAATCATGCATATGATTATCGTTGAATGCCGGCAGGTATCCTGATTTATTCAGGAAAATTGAGATAATAAGCATCACACCTATAGAGGATACCAGACAACTGATCATAGTATACCACATGTATAGGGTAGAATACCAGTGAGGGTCGATTGACATTAACCAATCCCATGCCCAACAGGCAGAAGCTAAAGCAAAGAATACTATAAATCCTACGCTCCAATTATATACTTTTTTATGATCCGATACGGCTTTTGTTTCGTCCAATTTTCGGGTCAATGATTTTATTTTCCATAAGAAGAACAAACATCCGCTAATGTATATAAGGGTTCTTATTACAAATGCAGGACGGTTTAAAAATGGTTCTTTGGATTTTAACAACAAATCAAAATGGGGGGATTTAGAGTCTGTTAAAGACGGATCCATCCAGTGGTATAAATGATTTAATCCTCCTTCTTCACCTCCATAAGAGGATAAGACGATGAAAACAATCATTAGCAGTCCTCCAACGGGAATAAAAGAAGCTATTCCTTCCATCACGCGTATCACTACAATCGACCATCCTGCATTTCCTGCATGTTGAACTGCGGAAAAGAATAATGCTGTTGCTGAAATACCGAAGAATAAAACCAATGGAATAAAAAATGCCGACCAAGGTCTGTTGTGAACCTGAATTTCCGCATGTTTTAAATGTTCCGCAGAATGAGGTACATCATGTTTATACACAGAGTTCATAGGTTGTGCATTAGCAATTTCCTCATTATGACCCAGTATTTCATGAATTTCATGTTCACCTATAAGAGAATTTTGGTAATACCCTATTCCAAATGCTATCAATCCTACTACGATTAATACTATGGATGTTAATTTAAGTCCAGATGAAAATGTATATCTCATAGTTTTTTTATTATTCTGTTGTTTGTGTTTGTTGTGCCGGTGTTGATGCGGCAGGTTTGAATTCTTTTATCACATACTCTGCAATTCTCCATCTGTCTCCCGGTAATAATTGTCCCGCATAAGATCCCATTGCATTTCTTCCATGTTCTATGACATAATACACAGACCCGACGGTTATCACCCTGTCTTTATAATTCGGAACTCCCGAATAGGCTCCGGTCTGAACTATGTTACCCTGTCCGTCTCCGACAGTACCATGACATGCTGCACAGGTTTTTATGTATAAATCTTTTCCCCTTGCCAAATCTTTTTCTCTGTTGGCAGGGTCTAAAGGAGAAGTTGTTATCTGTTTGGAGGCATCATATCCTGCGGTTGTATTAGGCAAATCCATAGGCAATATTCCTTCCGGATTCTGAGCGATGGTTCCCGGTACAGGAGCTAATGCCGTTGCTCCTTCTCTGCTTCCTGAGAATAAAGGAACTGTCGTACCTTGTTCTCCATAAGCTATTACCGCTTCCTGATAAGGATCGTAGGCTACCGGATAGTACATATCCGGAAAATAAACCAACGCGGGATTTTTCTTACTGCAGGAAATACTAAGCAAACCTCCTGCAACAGCTATAAGAATATATTTAGTCAACTTTCTCATCTTCAATTTTTTTTACAGTTATTTCTTCAACACCTGTAGCGATCAGAATTTCTTTCACTTTCTCATAATCTTGATTCGCAATTTCTATCAGGAATTTATCGTCCGTGGTTCGGGGATCCGGGTTTTGAGGTTTTTGTCCGGGATAGTGTTTGTTTAAAATCAGGTATGTTATGGACATCAGGTGAGCCGTAAAGAATACGGTCAACTCAAACATAATCGGAACAAAAGCCGGCATGTTTTCCGCCCACGTAAAGCTAGGCTTTCCCCCGATATTCTGAGGCCAGTCATAGTTCATCGTGAACCAGGTTAATAAACATGCTGTTGTCAACCCTAATGCTCCATAGAAAAAGGCAAACTCTGACAGCCTTGATTCTTTCAGTCCTATAGCTTTATCCAAGCCATGGACAGGGAACGGGGTATAGACCTCGTCTATTTTAATTCCTTTACTACGAAGCTGTTTTACTCCATCTAACAGGAGATCATCATCTCCGTATAAACCGTATATTATTGTCTTAGTGGTGCTCATTTTCTGAATGATGTTTTTTATGACCTTCGCTTGATGATTTTATAATTGTTTTCAACTCAGCCTGTGCTATTACCGGGAAAGTTCGGGCATATAGCAGATACAGTACCGAGAAGAAACCTATGGTTCCTATGAATATACCGACATCTACGTACGATGGCTGGAACATGGTCCAAGCTCCGGGTAAATAATCTCTGGACAGGTTTATTACGATAATATCAAATCGTTCAAACCACATACCTATGTTGATTACAATGGAAACTATAAAAGTCCAAAGGAAGTTTCTTCTTAATTTCTTTATCCAAAGGGTGGCAGGTATCAGTACGTTACAAATGATCAACAGCCAGAACGCCCACCAGTAAGGACCTGTTGCGGCTCCTATTGAGAAGTACGTAAAGTCTTCATATCTGCTTCCTGAATACCATCCTATAAAGAATTCCGTAATATAAGCAACGGTTACCATACCTCCGGTCACTACAATTACGATATTCATATATTCGATATGTTTTTGTGTAATGTAATCTTCCAGATGGCATACCTTACGGGCAACGCTCAACAAGGTCTGTACCATGGCAAATCCTGAGAAAATCGCACCGGCAACGAAATACGGCGGATACACCGTTGAGTGCCATCCTTTGATAACGGAGGTGGCAAAGTCGAAGGATACGATTGTGTGTACTGAGAATACCAATGGAGTTGCCAAACCTGCCAAAACCAAAGATATTTCTTCAAATCTTTGCCAGTGTTTTGCTTTTCCTCCCCATCCGAAACTTAAAATAGTATATATTTTTTTGGTTATCGGTTTCACTGCTCTGTCTCTGACCATTGCAAAGTCGGGGATCAGACCGATATACCAGAATACTACGGATACGGAGAAATACGTACTGATCGCAAACACGTCCCACAATAACGGGGAGTTGAAGTTTACCCACAAAGACCCGAATTGATTGGGTATAGGAAACACAAAGTACATCAACCATATACGTCCCATGTGTATACAGGGGAATATAGCCGCCTGAACAACGGCAAAGATAGTCATTGCCTCAGCCGAACGGTTTATGGAGAGTCTCCATCTTTGACGGAAAAGTAACAACACTGCAGATATCAAAGTTCCGGCGTGCCCGATACCTACCCACCATACGAAGTTGGTAATATCCCACCCCCAGTTGATAGTTCGGTTTAACCCCCACACTCCGATACCTGTACCGATAGTATATGCAATACAACCTACTCCATAGATAAACGCAACCAATGCTAGATAGAAAGCATACCACCAAAGTTTACCGGCTTTACTTTCAATAGGTCTGGCAATATCTTCCGTAATATCATGATAGGTTTTATCCCCTAAAATTAACGGCTCGCGAATAGGTGCTTCGTAATGTCCTGACATAGTAACTTTCTTAAATTTTTATGATTCTTTTCTATTTCTTATTTTATACTGATAGAATACGTTAGGTTTTGTTCCTACTTCTTCTAACAATACATACTTCCTTTTATCTTTTGATAATCGTGCAACTTCAGAATTCGGATCGTTGACGTCTCCAAATTTTATAGCTCCACTTGAACAAGCGGTCGCACAAGCACATGAATTCTGGAATTCCAAATCGGTAACTTTCCTTCCTTCTTTTTTAGCTTTTAATATTGTTGCTTGTGTTTCCTGAATACATAGGGAACATTTTTCCATAACCCCTCTTGAACGAACCACTACATCAGGGTTTAATACCATTCTGCCTAAGTCATTGTTCATGTTGTAATCAAATTTCTCGTTCAATGCGTAGTTAAACCAATTGAAACGACGAACTTTATACGGGCAGTTGTTTGCACAATAACGTGTTCCCACACATCGGTTGTATGCCATCTGATTTTGTCCTTGTTTTCCATGGGAAGTTGCCGCAACCGGACACACCGTTTCACAAGGTGCATGGTTACAATGCTGACACATCACCGGTTGGAAAATAACATCCGGATTCGTAGGATGAGGTTCGATCAGTTCATTATACATGGAAACCTGTCCTAGTCCTTCCAGAATTTCTTCTTTCTGTTCAATTTTTTGTTTTGCGGAATAATACCTGTCAATACGTAACCAGTACATATCCCGAGACATTCTCATTTCTTCTTTTCCGACTACCGGCACGTTATTTTCCGCCTGACAGGCAATGATACACGCTCCGCAACCGGTACATGTGTTCAGGTCTACTGCCAGATTGAAATGATGTCCGTCGGTACTGTCGTAATCTCTCCACAGGTCTATTTTCCCAATAGGTAATTCTCCTACGTAAGAATCCATCTTCAACGGAGCATTCCATTTGCTGGAATCTACCTTTAAGAAGGTATCCAATGAGACTTCCCGGGCAATTTCGTATCTACCCATCAGGGTGCTTTGCAACTGCATGGAAGCAAATTCATGCAATTCTCCTGTTGGTTCAAGACTTATTACATTATATTGAGACAAACTTGATTTTAAATACACCGGATAAGCATTCACTCCTGTCTGTCCTACTTTTCCTGATCTGGACTGACCATAACCTAATGCCAATCCTATGGAACCTGCAGCCTGACCGGGCTGAATAAATATCGGAACATTTTTGATAATCTTAGTATTCACTCTTAAATCCACCAACGAACCATCCAACTGCATTCTTCCGTTAGTTGTATTTTTTAATCCTAATTTATCGGCATCTTCCTGTGAAATGGTAATGTAGTTATCCCATGCTATTCTGGATATCGGATCCGGCAACTCCTGCAACCAAGGGTTGTTGGCCTGAGTTCCATCTCCTATTCCTGTTTTAACATATAAATTCAACTCCAACTCTCCGCTTTTAATTCCGGATATTTCGGACAATGCTTTCTGAGCATCTCCTCCTGTCACCGTAAGGGAAATAGTTTCTGAGGTTTCATTATATCCGTTGTATAACGCCTGATTAAAACTGTATCCTAAATCTCCTCCCAATCGTGCCTGCCAAAACTGTTTTAAATAGTTGTAATAAGCATTTGTCTGAACGGGAGCTGCGGTTGTTGTGGTATATTTTGAGTTGAAAGGAGTTGTTCTTTCCGTACTTACTGTATTTACAACCGTTGCTGCGGAATCTGCAACTGCTTCTGTTTCTTCATTAACCGCAACCGGATTGGATACGGAAACCGTGTTTTTCCACAGTAATAAGGAATCCTGAAACTGGCGGGTATCGAAAATTCTTTGGATCGTTGGTTGTGATAGTAAATACACCCCTGTTGCAGGGTTTACATCTCCCCAAGATTCCAGCCAATGAGGAACGGGAGCCAAAGCTCTGGTCGATACAGTGGTCTCGTTTTCATATTCGGTCAGGGAAACGGAATAAGGAACTTTAGACAATAACTGTCCTAGTTTTTCTCCGTCAAAGTAAGAATATACCGGATTAGTGTTATAATTCAGTAAAACTCCCACCTGTCCGTTGGATAACCAGTTGAGCAATTCTGCAAATGCTGCATCATTGGATTCTTTGGTCAATATTACTTTATCTTTTCTTACTGCTTCTGAGTTTAATTTTTGATTTATCAGATACGCCAGAACGTAGGAAGATCTATTTCCTTCGGCAAAGACTACTGCCTTTGATCCTTTAGCCAGCAATTCCTTAGCTATTTTTTTAGCTGTTGCATCTGAGGAGTTACCGTCTAACGCTTTGTAAACTTCTCCTAATAATTTTTGAACGGCAGACGGCTTTAACGGCAGTCTTTCGTCGGAACTTGCTCCTGACAAGCTTAAATTTGATTCTATTTGAATATGTTTAAGCATATTGACTCCCGGAGTTTTAGCTTTTGCATAATCCGATTCTATATGCCCTCCATTCCAATCGTTTAAAAAGTCTGCGGCAAAAGAGACCAGCAGCTCCGCCTTGGTTAAATCATACAAAGGCAATGCCCGTACTCCATATACTTCCTGAGCGGCATCTAATGCCGGGGAATAGGATACTGCATCATAGACAACATGTGCCGTGGTAGGATAAACCGCTTTGAAATCCTCTATAATTTTTTTGGTAGAAGGAGAAGGTAAAGACGGGGTTAATATTACCACCTTTTTACCTGTATTTTTTGCTTCCTGCAATCCTTTGGTTACGTAATCGTCCAAAGCTTTCCAATCGGTTTCATATCCGTTCAATTTTGGCGCTTTTGCACGATTATTATCGTATAAGGAAAGTACTGATGCCTGACTTCTTGCACTGCCTCCTCCAAACAGGCGCGCGTTGGTGTTTCTTTCTATTTTGATAGGACGTCCTTCGCGTGTTTTCACCAATACACTAGCCACATCAAATCCGTCAAACAGGGTGGAAGCGTAGTAATTGGGAACTCCGGGGATGATTCCTTCCGGCTTTACAACATAAGGGACAGATTTTGTAACAGGTGCCTCGCAGGCAGCTAATGTTACCGCTGCTGTTCCAAAGCCCAGGAATTTCAGGAAATCTCTTCTTGAAGTTTGGGTAGAAAACATTGCTTTGTCATCTCCTAAAAACTCACCGATAGGAAGTTCTTCCGCAAATTCGTTTCTTGCTAATTTTTCAGTTAAAGAAGGGTCTTTTAATTCTTCTAAACTTCTGAATTTTATTTTATCTCTTGAAGCCATGTTGATCTTCTAATGATTTTTAATTGATTAATAATGACATTTACCACACTCTAAACCTCCGATTGCATCTACAGTTATCTTAGACTTATCTTCCCCGTATTCTTTTTTCAGTTTTTCATGAAGCTGGTTAAAATAAGCCGCATTGTATCCATTATCTAAATCTATTTCTGTAGTTCTGTGACACTCTACACACCATCCCATAGTGAAATCGTTTGCCATTTTTGCGACATCCTTGGTGTCTATTGGTCCATGACATGCTTTACAAACTACATCAATCTGATTATTCGGATTCTTTTTGTTGTAATCTGCCATAATCGCTCTTTCTCCGGCTACGACGTGCTGAGAGTGATTAAAGTACACAAAATCAGGCATGTTGTGAATCCTCTCCCATTTTATCGGTTTTTGAATTCCTGTATATGCTTGTTTTTCTTCATCCCATCCTATATAGTCATATATTTTTTTAATTTCTTGGGTATAGAATTCTTTTGATTTTCCCGGCTCAACGTATTTACCTGTATATTCACTGATATTTCTATGACAATTCATACATACGCTTAGAGAAGGTATTTCCGAAACTTTTCCATACTTTGCTCCTGAATGGCACAATTGACAATCTATATTGTTTTCTCCGGCATGTATCTTATGTGAGAAGTAAATAGGCTGATCGGGTGCATATCCTTTGTCTACTCCGATGCCCATTAACCAACCCCAAAATCCGTAAAGAGACAGAGCCAGAATAATGCTGATAATGAAATAGGATAATTTTCTATTTCTTTCATAAAACTGAGAAAGTGTCTTTATTCGTGTTGCCTGAAGTTCTGTCAGGTCTGCACCTGTGGTTTTTAATTTCACCAACCGGTTAATGTTAACTAAGATAATAATTAATACTATACCGATTGAAATAAATGATAACAGGATATAACTCAGATTTCCGGAATCATCCTTTTGGACAGCAACAGGAGCAGCTTCTTCAGGAACGGGAGGGTTTTCTACATAAGCCAGGATGTCATCAATATCCTGATCTGACAACCTGCCTTCAAAAATATCCATGGCAGTCTGGTTGTATTCTTCAAAGATCTGGTTTGCCCGTTTGTCTCCGCTCTTTCGCAAGGCTTCGTTGTTCGTAATCCACTTATGAAGCCATTCCTTGTCTATTCCTTCTGCTGCCAAAGAGGTAACAATCCCTTTAAGAGCGGGTCCGGTAAGTTTTCGGTCTAAAGCATGACAAGCGGTACAATTGTCTTTGAATAACTTCTCTCCATTCTTTACATTACCATCCGTCTCCTGTGCGAAAACCGAAACACTTGTAAAGAGAGCCAGCATGCATACTGCTAAAATTTTATTCATAATAATTGATTTCAATTGAATGAAACTTTATTTATATAATTATATTTGTCTAATTGTCCCAAAAAAGTGACTATTGCAAAAATATAAATATGATGTTTATTGCCAAACCTTTTTGTTAATATATATTTAACACTTTATCAATTTATAATAGTTCTAAATAGTATTAAGGTTTATTGCTTTGTTATACAGCTATTTATGCAGGAGGAAAAGGTGCTTTATTTATCTCATATTTTCGGAAAAATGATATATATCACACCCGAATCACCTTTATTTTATTTACTTTTCCTCGCCAAAAAGCGTGTTAATTTAATTCCTGTATCCAAAAAAATTATCTTGGCGTTGCCATTTCTTTCAATATGGAAAAATGCCCGGTTAATTTCTTCCAATATATCTTCTATATTATTACCATGAACAAAACGGCTGAATCCTGCCCATTTAAAATTATCATAGGTTAATGAATTATTAACTAATTCAGGAACTTGATAGTTTTCCAATAAAGCCTGACGGAATGTTTCCGCACAAAACTGAAGGAAATTTTTTTGCTTTTCTCTTCCCCAACCTGATATTTCCAACGACCATTCAACGATCTCTCTTAAAAACTGTGGTTTTTTAGGAGCCATAACGGCGGCTCTGTTCCACCGGATGAAATATTTTTCAAACTCTTCCTGAACGGCGGAATTTTCAATCAACACACATGCTGAGCTCCAGTCTCCCTCTGCACGTTCTGCTATTCTTACGGACTGTTCTTCTTCTACGGAGAATCCGGATTGTAAATTTTCTATTATTTTTTCATCTTCAATCCTGTTCACATTTACTCTCTGACACCGGGACAGGATGGTAGGCAGTATCTTTTTATCGTCTTCCGCCAATAACAGGAAAAGAGTTTTGGCAGGGGGTTCTTCCAATATCTTAAGTAGTTTATTTGCGGCTTCCATACGCATGGTTTCCGCCATCCATATAATTTGTATTTTAAAGCCTCCTTCAAAACTTTTCAGATTCAACTTCTCCATTACATGCTCCATCTCTTTTACGGAAATAAATCCTTGTTTTTTTTCTTCGTTCAAGAATTCATACCACTGATTGCTGTTCCGGTATGGATTTGCTTTGACAAATTCTCTAAATTGTCTTATGTAATCAGAACTCACGGCTTCCAGTTTCTCTGCGGAGTTATTAATGGACGGAAAGGAAAAATGCAAATCGGGATGCTGCAATTGGGATACTTGTTTATAAGCGTTTTCGGAGTTTTTACCTATCAGCTCAGAGGCATACGCCAAAGCCAAGGCTAAGGTTCCATACCCCATTTTTCCTACGAAAAGTTGAGCGTGACTGATTCTGTTTCCTTTTATTGAATCTTGTAATTGTTTTTTCAATAAATCCTGACCGATAATTTCATCCCATTTCATAGAAACAAAGATAAAAATATTATCAAACCTGAAATACTTTTGAGTTTTAAAAAGTTGTAAACCGCCTAAATTACCTGTTTTATTTCAACCTGAATTCGGGTTAAACACGGGAGGCACAATTAGGTATTAATAATTCTGAGATAAATATTCTCAAATATGTACGAAATTTTCAGGAAAAAACATTCCTAATCATATTTAACTCTAGGGCTCCCACATGCATATTTTTAATACTTTACCGTCTACCACTTCAAACATCAAATATTGATCATAATTTTGAATTTGTTTCATGTAAGTAGAATTTTTACTATTAGTTCCGCATTCATTATTTCCCACTCTAATTCTTAAATCATTTATTTGCAAAAGAAATTTTTCATCTTTTATCTCAAAGCTATTGAGTTTATTTTTCTCAAAATAAAATTTAGAATTATTATATTTTAAAACGTCTATTTTCAGGTCAAAAACTTCATCATATTCTCTATAGATATTATCAGGTTTTCCAATTTTTTTAATAAAATGGAACTTATTTGCCCCTAGTTTTATAATATTATTTATTTTAATATCTTGTATTAGAGGCTGATTTATTTTTTCTATATCACAAATAGACTCTTTTTCTATCTGTTTGAACATGTGTGAGTTGATTACAAATGTAGTAATTTCATTATTCTTACAACTAACTACAGCAAACCCTAATAAACTAAATATTACACACTTAATTATAGAATGATTTCTTTTACACATTTTCTTAATATTTTATGTTTACGATGTAAGTTCTCTGTAAACTCCCACAAAAACCTCGCCAAAAGGCACATAATCCACATGTTGGATGATATTTCCTAATTGGTTGGTGAGGTAAGAACCCTGCGCGACAAGCTGGCTCGTTCGCTAAAATCATTCACCGGATGATTTTTTAACGCTCCGCCCTCCAAATGATCGGGATGGTAATAATACTGCAACTTCTCATAGTTCACATTTCCGTGCCTATGCTAAAAAATCTATTTCAATTAACACCTCCCTAAATAAACATCTATCTTTTACAGAGAAACATTACCATTACTAATAATCGGTTATTTCTATTTTTTTCATTTGTTCATCCAATAAATCCCAAGCTCCGTAACAATTAAAATCACCAATAAACTGAATTTTATTTTCTTGAATACGGTAGCATCTACTTCGGGGATCTACCTTTGCATATTTATCTTTTACTACAAAAGTATAAGTCGAGCTATCATCATTTAATGTTGCAACATAGTTAAAAATTTCCGGATTATTATTTTTAAAATAAACATATACTGTATCTTTACCCAATGATTCTGAACCTATTAAGCTATCATCTTTTATTACCTCATTATACAGATATAAAAATCTTTTATCCTTATATGTGAAAAAAGTAAGCGTATATTGATTGCTCACTTTTCCTTTAATTGAATCTAAATAATTAGAAAAATTTAATACTTCTCTTTTTATATTAGAATCTAAACGTAAGGTTCTGACTTTTATTTGATAAACTTCTCTTAAATCCAAACTTTTATTGCGAGAACAACTTACCATAGTTAATAAAATCAGTATTAATATCAGCAACTTATTTTCTCCAAAACCTCGTTCCATTATAATGTATTTTAGAATTATTACCTGTTCGTATCCAATTGGAATTAGGTATTCGTCCAGGATAATCACCATTCATCTTAATAAAGGTTTCCCTATCCGAAACTCTATTAAAGGTAGAAACAGGTGTTCCATTTCGTTCGAATCCAGAAGGATAATTTACTTCATTTATTCTACTTGCATTACCGTAAAGGGTCATATTAGGATGACTGTGACCAGAGTCAACTAATTTATATTCATTCCCTAAAAACGAACCATTTTTTAAATAATTAATAGTTCGTGTAGAAGAAACACTTTCGGTCTTATGTTGTGATGCTATAATCACTACATTATCATCCCAAACATATCCTTTCCTATATAATTGATCATAACCCCATTCTACAGCTGAATTATCTGCTAAAAAATTATAAAATTCTTTTAAACCTTCATTTGATACACTACTATTCTTTAATTCAAAAGTAGTTTCACTTGCTTTTATTCTTTGTAATTCAGAATTATACGCCCCACCACCCTTTTTGTTCTTCATAATCTTTTTGTCTACTTTTATTGATTTAGTCTCATCTTCGTTATAAATCACATCGAAATCATCATCAGTAGTTTTAATCTTTTTCAATGTACCATCCTTGTATAATTTATAATCATCAGTCGGTGCCATCCCCGTAGGGTCTACAAACTTCAACGGATTCTGATAACAATATCCGTAAGGATCCATAGTGCTTTCAACTAATGGGTCAACAGATAAAAACAAAGACATCTTAGAATCAAGATACCTCGCCCCATAATAATACAACCCCGTCTCCTCGTCTAACTCTTTTCCATTGAACAAATACGGAGTGTTCCACGTGTTGTTTCTTTCCTCCAACCTTGTTACATTGTTGTGACAATGCAACAATTCTACTTAACATAAATCTTTTTTTCATATAGGTTATATCTGTATATTCTAAAGCTTTTATTGAGTTTTACAGGATAAACAACTTCTATTATAAAATTTTTGAAGACTCCAATACTCTTCTCCCCCATCTCCTCCTGTTCTATATATAAAATTTTTATTTTTACATATCTTAAAGATTACGTCTAAATAATTTAAAATTCCATCATTTTTAGTTATTATTAAATCAGATAATTTATTTAGCGTATTATTTAAATTAAATTCTTCATTACTTGAGATTATAAAGCTATTATCAGAATCAAAAAAGTAATCTACCAAATAATTAAAATTAAAACTGTCTAACAAACCTATAAACATAAATACACTTTCCGAATCTCCAATAAAGGATTCTTTTTCTATAAAATTATCTCCTGTCAATTTCCCTTTATCAATAAAACCTTTATAAGACCTTAATCTACTCGCTTTTTTAATAAATGATTCTTTAATAAAAATGTAATTATATTGATTATTAAATACTATTTCTTTAACATGAGACACAAACTTATTGAATAATTCTCTATAATATTCTTGATTACGTTTAGATTGAACTCCTTCAAATACATATTCTATGACATGATAATTTAATATATCTTTTTTCTGTTCATCATCTAATCGTTCGATATAAAAAGTCTTAACACTTTTTAAATGATTAATTTCTAAAAAGCTTTCTATTATATTGGTATATATTCTCTCTTCCATTTATTTACGCTTATAATTGTGATGTTGTTTTAATTTTCCATTATTTGCATTTGGATTTCCCGCATTATAGTGAGGCCCTTGCTCTCCACCATCTTTATATTTAATAGGTTTATCTTGCCTGATTTTTATTGTTTTTCCATCACTATTTTTAAATGTATACTCTGTTAAAGATTCTCCTGTATTTTTATCAGGAACTTTTTCTGTCTTTTCTGGTTGCTGACCCCTTGGTATTTTATTTTGATCTTTTGCTTTCCTAAAAGCTCCCCTAGACGTTTCACTTTCAGCATCTGATTCCCCGCCAAATCCCTTGCTATCATTGCTTTTACTATTATTATCTCCAACTTTTGATTGAGAATCATCCTTCGACTTGAATATTTGATCAGAATTTCTCTTAGCGTTCTCTCTCATCCATTCCGCTTCTCCACTATTTAAAGTGGTAGAACGCAATAAAGCCCCTATTACTGTTGTTGGTATATCTAAAAGAATTCCTATTCCATCTCCAATGATACCTCCTCCTAAACTTCG
>JAISMV010000120.1 GCA_031276535.1 Flavobacteriaceae bacterium | reverse complement strand
ATCAGATCAAACTCCTGCTGATCATGAACGACCAAAGCTCCTCCCGATTCTGCCAGTTCTTCCGCCTCAATAAAATTATCGTAAACAGGCCCATAGAGGATAGGAATGCCAAAGACTGCAGGTTCTAATATATTATGTATTCCTTTCTTTCCAAAAGCTCCTCCTACATAAGCAATATCTGCATAGGAATATACTCTGGTCAATAATCCTATAGTGTCTAATATAAATATCTGATACTCTTCCGGATTCTTATTCTCCTTTTCTGAGAATAGCAGGGTTTTGGGTTTGAATTCTGTTTTCAGCTTCTGAAAATATTCCGGGTTCATGTTGTGAGGAGCGATCAAAATTCGGGTACTTCCTAAAAGAGGAGAATTGATGAAATTTTTAATTAATTCATCGTCTTTTTTCCACGTACTTCCGGCAACAAACAAAACCTTACCGTTTTTAAATCCGGCTAACCAATCGAGATGATTATCTTGTTCCGGCAACATTTTCACACGATCAAACCGGGTATCACCGGAAACGGTAACCTGACCGATACCTACGGATTCCAGTAACTTTTTGGATCTCTCATCCTGAACGAAAAAATGAGATACCTTTTTTAATACGGAAACAAACCACCTTCCCCGAGGTTTGAAATAAATATGGTTTTTTCGGAAAACCGCTGAAATAAACAGAGTTTGTATTTTATTTTCCGAAAGTTCACGGAGGATGTTGTACCAAAAATCATATTTTACAAAAACAGCATATTCAGGATGCAGGATCTTCACCAGTTTTTTAGCATTGGAGGGAGTATCCAACGGAATGTAAAATAATAGATCTGCCCAAGACTTGTTTTTTATTATCTCATATCCGGAAGGAGAAAAAAAACTAACGGCAAATTTATGATCGGGAAATTTCTCTTTTAAGGCGGCTAAGACCGGAAGTCCCTGTTCGTATTCTCCTAAAGAAGAGGCATGCATCCAGATAACCTTATCATGAGTTCCTATCTTATCCCGAATATCGGAAAATATATTTTTCCTGCCTTTTACCCAGAGTTTTGCCTTAGGGTGAAATAAAGAAGCTATTTTCATTCCCAGCCCCAAAAAATAAATTCCTATAGTATATAAAAATGAATTCAAAACCATAAAATTATTTTTTCATATAAAAACTCCTTTCTTCCGCGGATAACTTCTCCAAAGAATATCTTAACATAGTTCTGGGCATCACTTTATGATGCCGGTCTAAAAACCGAATAAGAAATAATTTATCCTGTTTTCCGACCTCCCTGAGCATCCATCCCACAGCCTTGTGTATTAGGTCATGTTTGTGATGAAGTAATTTTTCGGACAGGCTCAAAACATCGCTAAAATCATTTTTCTTAATGAAAGCAAAAGTAGCAATAACGGAAATCCGTTGTTCCCATAAATTCGAACTATCTGCCAGCCGGTACAAAACAGAGCGGTCTTTGTCTTCCAAATACCCGCCAATAATTTCCTTAGCGCTAAGGTCGACCAGATCCCAATTATTTATGTAGGAAGTATTTGATAAGTAGAAATTAAAAATTTCTTTTTTCTCCGTTTCATTTTTTTTTGCCTGTTTGAATTTTTCAACAAGTATCAACAAGCTGCACAGGCGGCATTCATGGTATTTATTATGTAAAGATTCCTGTATTTCCGGAAGAGAAAGATGAAGATTTGCTTTTGCAACTTTTCGGATGTCGGGAACCACAACCCCTAAAAACAGATCTCCCTCCCCATATTCTCCCTTTCCTGTCTTAAAATAATGGGGTAAGAATTCCTTTTTTTCAGGAGTTGCATACTCCCGGAGTTGTTGTTCTATATTGGTGACCATCATCAATTAATAAGCACGCGCAAATAAAACTCTTTTTTTAGAAGGATTACCCGAATAAACACATACACCGTCTTCCTCCTCTGCATCCAAAGGAATACAACGAATAGTAGCTTTGGTTTCGTTTTTGATCTTTTCCTCCACTTCTGCGGAACCGTCCCAATGAGCTAAAATAAAACCTCCTTCTTCATCCAATACCCTTTTAAACTCTTCATAAGTATCTACCTTAGTGATAAGTGAATCTCTATGTTCTTTTGCTTTAGCATAAATATTGTCCTGAATTTCTTTTAGTAGATTCCGGACATGCTCCGCTACCCCTTCGATCGGAGTAAAATGTTTTTCCAGCGTATCTCTTCGGGCAATTTCCACCTGATTGTTTTCCAAATCTTTAGGACCTATGGTTATCCGTACGGGAATTCCTTTTAATTCGTATTCATTAAATTTCCATCCGGGTTTATACTCATTCCGGTCGTCATATTTAACGGAAATCCCCTTATTTCCGAGTTGGGATCTTATATCATTCGCAACACGGGAAATAGTTTCCAGCTGTTCATCCGTTCTGTGAACAGGAACAATTACTACCTGTATAGGAGCAATATTAGGAGGTAGAACGAGACCTCTATCATCGGAATGAGTCATGATCAAAGCTCCGATCAGGCGGGTGGAAACTCCCCAGGAAGTTGCCCATACATATTCCTGAGTTCCTTCTTTAGACTGGTATTTCACATCAAAAGCCCGGGCAAAGTTTTGTCCCAAAAAGTGGGAAGTTCCGGCTTGTAAAGCTTTTCCGTCCTGCATCATCGCCTCTATGGAATAGGTTTCTTCCGCTCCGGCAAATCTTTCGGAAGGGGACTTAACTCCTTTGATAACAGGTATTCCCATGAAATTTTCCACAAAATCGGCATATACGTTCAACATTTTTTCGGCTTCAATAACGGCTTCTTCTTCTGTTGCATGAGCCGTATGTCCTTCCTGCCATAAAAACTCGGCAGTTCTTAAAAATAAGCGGGTTCTCATTTCCCATCGGACAACATTCGCCCATTGGTTCACTAAAATAGGAAGATCTCTGTATGATTTTACCCAGTTTTTATAGGTATTCCAGATGATGGTTTCCGAAGTCGGACGAACGATCAATTCTTCTTCCAGCTTTGCTTCGGGGTCTACGATCACTCCGCTTCCATCCGGAGCATTCTTCAACCGGTAATGAGTAACTACGGCGCACTCTTTCGCAAACCCTTCCACATGATCGGCTTCTTTTGACAGGTACGATTTGGGTATGAAGATAGGAAAGTAGGCATTTTCATGCCCGGTGTCCTTAAACATCTGATCCAATTGCCTTTGCATCTTTTCCCAAATAGCATATCCGTAAGGTTTGATCACCATACAGCCTCTAACCCCTGAATTTTCCGCCATGTCAGCCTTAACGACCAACTCGTTATACCATCTGCTGTAGTCTTCTTCTCTTGATGTAAGTGTAGCCATAGTACTATTTTCTGATATATTTTTTTAAACTTATATAATTTTAATTTGTCATACTATTAAGATAGGTTGTCACGTTTTATTTAAAAAAAGTAAAGTTTTTTTAATTGGTATGACTTTTGTAATTTTAACTCGTTAACGGAGTTTGTAATTTCAGGACAAAAATATAATAAATATATAAACTACTAAAAAAAATATCATGAAGAATATTAGTAATAACTGCGGAAGAGTTTTGTTAATGACAAGTGTATTTTTGCTGTTAGCAGGTGTTTTAACTTCATGTTATGTGGGTCAAACATCCTACAGTGGGGAAGATGATGTATACTATAATCCTAACAAGACCACAAAGAAACAAGAACAGAATAATCAAAGATCCTATGATTATGTGTATAATGACACAAATTCATCAAATTCAGGTGAAAATGAAGTCAGAATAGGGAAGAAATATATAGACCCGACTCCGAGTGCAAGCGATTTGCTCTATGAAGAGTATTCCGCCGAAAATTCCGTAGCATCAAATAACACCCCCTCTCAGTCATACACTGATAACACTTGGGGTGACGACGGAGGAACGGTGATTAAAAATTATTATTACGGAGGATATTATCCTTATTACGGTTCCTTCTGGGGAAGCCCATATTATTGGGGAAGTCCTTATTGGGGCTACAGATCCCATTACGGATGGGGCTGGGGAGTTTCGGCAGGATGGAATTGGGGATGGTCCGGATGGGGCTGGGGTAATGGCTATTGGGGTTCCTCATGGAATTGGGGTTGGAATCATTATTATCCTTCCTATTGGGGAGTCGGATACCAGCCTTGGGGATATTACGGAGGATGGAATCACTACTATCCGGTACATTACGTTAATTATGGAACAAGAAATTACGGAGGAAGAAACAGTTCCTACCTGGCCAACTCCTATACTGCTACCCGGGTTAAACAGATTCAGGATATTCAAAAACAAAATAAACAAAATAGTCTCATTTCAAAAAGAGGAGGAACCCTTGGAAGTTCCGGAAATAATACAGGAAACAGAAGCTCCAGAAGCAACGCAGGAACAATAAGTTCCCGAAACGGCGGAAATAATACAGTAACCAGCAGAAACTCAAGGAGCGATGCGGGAACAATAAGCTCCCGAAACAGTGGTAATACAGGAACCAGCAGAAGCTCCAGAAGCGATGCAGGAACAATAACCGGTTCCCGAAGCAATTCAGGAACTATCGGAACTTCAAGAAGCAGTGGAACTATTGGTAGTGGAAGTAGAAGCAGCGGATCAATAGGAAGCGGACGAAGCTATGATACCGGTTCCCGATCTTCTTCTTACCCATCCGGTTCCGGAAGCCGGGCAGGCTCAGGAGGAGGTTCTATCGGAGGAAGTCGTGGTGGTTCCACAGGAGGAAGAAGATGATTTTTCAGATAAAAAAGATACTCAACTATGAATAAGAATTTGTTAGGCGGGCTTGCCCTTTTGGCAATGTTCCAGATAGGTAAGGCGCAGTCACCCAGCTTTTATCCCAATGAAATAACGGATGCCTTTAATGCTTTTGGAGAGAATTTTAGTGCAGCGGGAACTGCAAGATATATCGGAATGGGCGAATCCATGGGAGCGTTAGGCGGAGACCTGAGCGCTGTGGAAACCAACCCTGCCGGATTAGGTATATTCCGAAGTTCTGTGGCTAATCTTTCCTTAAACGTTTCATCAGTCAAGAATACGGCTTCCATGGGCAATGGTTCCCATTCTAACAGCCTGACTCATTTGAATCTTTCAGAATCAGGTTTTGTTTTTGCCATGGGCGATGAGGAAGACCCGATTAAAATAAATCTGGGAGCGAATCTTTCTTACCAGAGACTAAACAACGAAGTGATCTTTTCCCCAAACAGCACTCTGAATTATCTGTATAAAGACGTTAAAGGAGACGAACAATTATACTATATGGAAGGGTATAAGCAGCTTACGGACGGGTATAGATCAAAAATGAAGATCAGTGTGGCTGCCAACTATTTGGATAAGCTTTATTTCGGAGCGGGATTGGACTGGTATTATCTTAACATAGACAGAAGTTCTGTTTATTCTCATAAAGGAGAAAACGGAAAATTAATGAATTTTGACGAGCAGTATACTCCGTACAATCAGGCAGCGAATGGATTCGGATTAAACGTGGGGGTAATAGGAAAAGTAACTCCCGAAGTCCGTTTAGGTGCGGCATATCATTCCCCCGTTTGGTGGTCGGATATAGAAGACTACCGATGGATCTATGGATATGATGATTCTAAAGATGAATATTTTGGAGATTATGTATATTTTGATCGTTATAAAAATGTATCTCCCGGGAAAATAGTGTTAAGCGGGGCTTATGCATCCAACATAATCAATGATAATAATTCTCTGGCATTCAATATTGATTTTATTAATTATTTCAACAAGGATATAAAGTTCAAGGGAGATGACCCCGATTACAGGTTAAATAATAATTTTGTAAGCAATTATGTGAGAAATTCTCAGGAATACCGCTTAGGCGCTGAGTATAGATTTAAAGAGATCAAATTGAGAGCCGGATATGGGTATACTACCTCTCCCGTTAAGGATACATCTGTTTCAGGAATTTTTATTACCCCGAATTCCAATTTTGCTTATGTGAAAAATTATCTGGAAGGAGAAAAAAACAAATTTTCTCTAGGTGCCGGGTATGATATAGGATCCTATTTTATAGATCTAGGGTATCAGCTAATTAAAACATCGTATTATACCTCCTTGTCAGGAAATTTTTATAATCCTTATATAAATGAAGCCTTGGTAGATTATTTCGATGTAAACACCCCTTTTCTGGGTAAAGTAAAGAACACTCAGAACAACTTTGTTTTAACGTTGGGAATGAGATTCTAAAAAAATATTTCAGCATAACCCAAAGATCCTAACCTTAAAAAGTTAGGATTTTTTAGTTATTTCAGTGTTTCAAACCGGATTCTAAAATCTTCAGCGAAAGAAAGAAACCCTTCTTTAGCTTCCGGATATTCCGGTAAGGCAAGTCCTTTGATCTTTGAGGTTCTTCCTTTGTTTATCAGGTCGGAAAGTTGTTTTCCGGTTAATTTTTTTCCATATATTTCAAACGGAACTTTAAACCCGCAATCTTTGAAATGAGAGCACCCGTAGGCTGATTTTCCTTTGATCAGTTTATGAGTTTTGCATTTAGGACACAGCAATTCTTCAATGGAAACAGGTTTTTTTTCCGGCTTTGCGACAGCTTGTTTTTGTATGACCGGCTTATCTTCCTCTATGGCAATTCTTTTATAGGGACTGTTCTTAACTTCATGGGTGAGGTCTGTAACCATTTCAATCAATTCCTGTTTGAAAAACTCCGATGAGTATTCGCCTTTTTCCATTAATCGAAGTTTTCTTTCCCAAACCCCTGTTAATTCGGGACTTTTTAATAGTTCATTCTGAACGGTATCTATCAAATCCATACCGGTTTGAGTGGCATAGATATTCTTTCTTCTTTTGTCAATGTATTTTCGATGAAATAAAGTTTCAATAATATTTGCCCGTGTAGAAGGTCTGCCTATCCCGTTATCCTTTAGAAGTTCTCTCATTTCTTCATCTTCCACTTGTTTTCCTGCGGTTTCCATTGCCCTGAGCAATGTAGCTTCCGTATAAAATTTGGGAGGAGTGGTTTTCCCCTGATGGATGAACGGTTCGTGAGGTCCGCTTTCTCCGACTGCAAAATCAGGTATAAGATCTTCTTCCGGTTCGGATCTTTTCTCCTGATAAAGTTCTCTCCAGCCGGATTCCAGAATTTGTTTCCCGGTGGCTTTAAAAGGAATTTCTCCTACTTTTGCCATAACCAGAGTATTGGAAATTTTGCATTCAGGATAGAACACGGCGATAAATCTTCTCGCAATCAGGTCATAAACTTTTTTTTCCTCCGGTGAAATTCCCTGAGGGAGAATATCGGTAGGGATGATGGCGTGATGATCCGTAACTTTTGAATCGTCAAAAACGGATTTGGATTTGGGAATGGGTTTTTCCAATAGGGGACGAACAAAATTTTCGTAATATTTCATACTTGAAAGTATTCCCGAAATCTTAGGATACAGATCTTCCGAAAGATAGGTTGTATCTACTCTGGGATACGTTACTAGTTTTTTTTCGTACAAACTTTGGACATATTTAAGGGTGTTATCCGCGGAGTAACCGTATTTTTTATTGGCATCTACCTGTAAGGAAGTTAAATCGAACAACCGGGGATTTTTTTCTTTTCCTTCTTTTTTTTCGAAAGAAATAATTTCAAAGGGGAAATTTTTTAAATATGCCAATCCTTTTTGTGCTCTTTCTTCAGATCTCAGCCGATCAATATCGGCATTAAACTCGGTTTCCTTATAAATGGTCTTTAATTCCCAGTATTCTTCCGTTATAAAAGAGTCAATTTCTTTTTGACGTTGCACGATCATGGCTAAAGTAGGCGTTTGTACCCTTCCGACAGACAGTAAAGCAGCATTTACGGCATACTTTTTTGTGAATAAACGAGTGGCATTGATTCCCAACAACCAGTCCCCTATTGCGCGCGCGCTTCCTGCCAGATATAAATTCTCGTATTGTCCGGAATCTTTTAAATTTTCAAATCCTTCACGAATTGCCTGTTCCGTCAATGAAGAGATCCACAGGCGTTTTACGGGAACTTTACATTTTGCTTTAAGGAGAACCCAGCGTTGAATAAGTTCCCCTTCTTGTCCCGCATCCCCACAGTTTACAACTTCATCACATTCGGAAACTAACCTTTCTATTACTTTAAATTGCCTTTCCACTCCTTTATTTGAAATAAGTTTAATTCCGAAATGAGAAGGGATCAACGGTAAATCCTCCAGATGCCAGTATTTCCAGTTGGGATTATAATCGTGCGGTTCTTTTAAAGTACACAGATGCCCGAAAGTCCAAGTGATTTGGTAGCCATTTCCTTCAAAATATCCTTCTTTTCTATCCGCAGCTCCCAAAACTTGTGCTATGTCTTTGGCAACGCTTGGTTTTTCGGCAATACAAACTATCATTAACGATACAATAACTATTTGATAACAAAATTGCGATTTTTTCCGTTCATACTAAAATAAGAGCTTGTTTAAATTTTATTCAACTATTTATTTTTAGGCTCTAATTATATTTTGCATTCTTTTTAAGCTCTTTTGAGCGTCTTTTTCTCTTTTTCTTCTTGATTTAGCCCGATAAATCTTCAAATAAAAAGCAAAAAATCCATCGCAAAAATAGCAATAAAATATAATCGCAATAAAATTTAAACAGGCTCTTAGTTATGATAAACCGTAATTTATAATGAAACTAAATATCCATATAGTTCGATAATTACGACCAAAAATCATATGCCTCCATTTAAATATTCTTTATTTTTGCGTTTATTCAAACCTAAGACAAAAAATCAATATAAAAATAATATGGCAACACCGGAATTCAAGTACCAGGCAACTTTTGAACAGGGAAAAGATACCACCGAGTATTATTTATTGTCCAAAGATTACGTATCTACAACTACTTTCGAGGGACAAGAAGTTCTGAAAATTGAACCTGAAGGATTAACTCTTTTAGCTCAACATGCTTTTCATAACGTAGAATTTTTACTTCGTCCGGAACATCAGGGACAGGTAGCTAAAATTTTATCAGATCCCGAAGCAAGTGAAAATGATAAATTCGTAGCTCTTACTTTTTTACGAAATTCCGAAATTTCCGCTAAAGGCATACTCCCTTTTTGTCAGGATACCGGAACCGCAATCATCATGGGGAAAAAAGGTCAGCGCGTATGGACAGGAGGAAATGATGAAGAAGCTTTATCAAAAGGAGTATACAATACATTTACTTCCGACAATCTTCGGTATTCCCAGAATGCGCCTTTAGATATGTATAAAGAAATAAACACGGGAAGCAACCTTCCTGCCCAAATTGATCTGTATGCTGTGGAAGGCGGAGAATATAAATTCTTATTTGTTGCCAAAGGAGGAGGTTCTGCCAATAAAACATATTTATATCAGGAAACAAAAGCATTATTAACTCCTGAGAAATTATTTCCTTTTTTAGTGGAAAAAATGAAATCTTTAGGCACAGCTGCCTGTCCTCCGTATCATATTGCGTTTGTCATCGGAGGAACCTCCGCGGAAACAAACCTAAAAACGGTCAAACTGGCATCCACCAAATATTACGACAACCTTCCCTCTTCAGGAAATGAAGGCGGACGGGCTTTTCGCGATATTGAAATGGAACAGAAATTGTTGAACGCAGCTCAGGAACTGGGGCTGGGCGCTCAGTTCGGAGGAAAATTCTTCGCTCACGACATCCGTGTTGTCCGTCTTCCGCGTCACGGAGCATCCTGTCCGGTAGGAATGGGAGTTTCCTGCTCTGCGGATAGAAACATCAAAGCAAAGATAAATAAGGACGGAATCTGGCTGGAAAAACTGGAAGATAATCCTACCCGATTGATTCCTAAAGAATATCAACAGGAAGGAGAAGCCGGAGGAGTAAAGATCAATCTAAACCGTCCTATGAAAGAAATTTTGGAGGAACTTACCCGGTATCCGGTATCTACCCGCTTATCTTTAACCGGAACCATCATTGTAGGCAGGGATATTGCCCATGCCAAGCTTCAGGAAAAACTGGATAATGGGGAAGACCTTCCTCAATACATTAAGGATCACCCTATTTACTATGCCGGACCCGCAAAAACTCCTTCCGGATATGCATCGGGTTCTATGGGACCAACCACTGCAGGAAGAATGGATTCCTATGTAGATTCTTTCCAGTCTCATGGGGGAAGTCTGATCATGATTGCCAAAGGAAACCGAAGCCAACAGGTTACAGATGCCTGTAAAAAATACGGAGGCTTCTATCTGGGAAGCATCGGAGGACCTGCCGCTATTCTGGCTCAGACCAATATCAAAAGTCTGGAATGTGTGGAATATCCGGAACTGGGAATGGAAGCTATCTGGAAAATAGAAGTGGAGGATTTTCCGGCATTTATTCTTGTAGACGACAAAGGAAACGATTTTTTCCAGCAAATCAAGAACAGGGGATGTTCCGTTTGTTGAAAAGAATGAAATTTTTATAAAACAAATGTCATTGGGCGGGCTTCGCCCGCCCAATGACTAAATCACATCAGGGTTAAAGCATGTGTCCATCCCGAGGAAAGTGTGCCTTTTATCCATTCATTGGGATGTTGGAACATTAAATTTCATCGGATGGAAAGATGAGGAATGTCCTAGTTTTGAAATGAAAGTGAAATTTCTTTCAAACATTTGATAAAATTTATTTACTGGATACAAATTCGTACCTTTGTAAAACTTTTAAGGAGAAAATAATTCAGAGTATGAAGCATCCTTTATTTTATGCTAAAATTTTACTTTTTGGAGAATACGGAATTATTGAAAATTCCAGAGGGTTAACATTACCGTATAATGCTTATAAAGGGGCTTTGCAGTTTTCTTCTGAAGTTACCGAAATCAACTCCATTTCCAACGATTCTTTGCGAAAATATGCGGAATATCTGAAAACGTTGGAATTGCCTTCAAAGTTTAAAATTAATATTTCCCGGCTGGAAAAGGACATTCAAAAGGGGATGTATTTTGATTCCAATATTCCTCAGGGATATGGAATAGGGAGTTCCGGCGCTTTGGTTGCGGCTGTTTTCGACAAATATTCCATTCATAAACTGTCTCCTGAAAAAATTTCCAAAGAAGATCTAAAAGGTTTAAAAGCTGTTTTCGGAAAGATGGAATCTTTTTTTCATGGGAAAAGTTCGGGAATAGATCCGTTAATTTGTTATATGAATATTCCATTGCTAATTCAACCCAACTCGGAAGTTGATAAAGTGGGAATTCTTGAAAGTACGGAAGGAAAAGGCGCCGTGTTTCTTATCAATTCGGGAATGCCCGGAGAAACAGAACCAATGGTTCAGATCTTTTTTGAGAAGCTAAAGAACGAGGGGTTCCGAAAAACGTTAAAAGAGGAATTTATCCAATATAATAATGACTGCATAGAATCTTTCTTAAAAAAAGATATGAGTTCTTTTTTTAAGAATTTAAAACAACTTTCTCTTTGGGCCTTGCATCATTTTACTCCCATGATACCCGGAGAATTTTTGAAAATATGGAAAAACGGCATTGAATCCAACACGTATTATCTAAAACTTTGCGGCTCAGGCGGGGGCGGATATATTTTAGGATTCACTCAGGATTATGATGCTGCGGAAAAGGTGTTAAAAGACTATGATAAAGAGGTCGTTTACCGGTTTTAGAATATAGATGATAAAACGATGATTGTAAGATTTTCAGGAAAATAAAGGACGATATTTTTCGGATGTTGTTCTTTGTGCCAAAAAATCCAATATCACAAAAAATAAATATAAAAGAGTGGCATAAAACTCTTTAGATAAGATTAAAATAGTATTACAGCCTTACTAATATTCAGGTTCAATAAGGAAGTTTCAATAGTTTTTTTACCTAAATTCCCATAACCGGTGAAAACGACAAGTAAGAATATTCTGCTTATTAATTTTTCTCTTTTAGTGAGAGTGCGGATTTTTAATGTAATCATGCTTATTCTTGCTATGTATATTTCCGCTATTTATCTTTTTTGTGACGGACAGAATGTTCTTGGAAATTTAAAAACCCTGAAACTTCACGGAATTGTTTTCTCTTCCGCCTTGAGCGCCATGGCGGGATATATCATAAATTTTTTTTATGATCAGGAAAAGGACAAAATGTATCGCCCGTTGACCACTATGATGCAACGATTTGTCAATCAGGGAACTGCTCTTCGGATTTATATTTTATTCAATGGGATTTCCCTGACCATAGCTGCCGTTCTATCGTATCGTATATTCTTTTTTTTTCTGGTCTACCAATTCCTTATATGGTTTTACAGCCACAAAATAAGCCGGATCGTTTTTCTTAATAATCTCACTAATTCCGTTCTAATGATCTTTCCCTTTCTGGCTTTATTTTTATTCTATGAAAACTTTTCCTCATTTATACTGTATTTAGCCGGGTTTCTTTTCTTAACCATTCTCATTCGGGATATTTTTAAGGATCTGGATTCCTTTCAATACGATGATCTATTTAACTATAATACACTTCCCAACACGATCGGAATTATTCCTACCAAAATAATTATAGATGTTTTACTGGGTTTATTAATTATAGTCTCCACACTTTTAACTTTTGAGCCCCATCTTCAGGAAATCCGCTTATATTATCTTCTTACGGTTTTTCTAAGTTCTTTTGTGTTTATTGGTCTTTGGTTCGTGAATAAACGGCAGTACATACAGATCCTTATCTATATGATCAAATTCTGGATCTTTTTAGGAACAATTTCCCTGTTGTTTATTAAAGGGAATCCCTTACCTTTGTACTTTTAAGAAAAGCCTCTAATTTTCAAATTATTGGGATCCTAATTATTCCGATAAGGTTTTTCTCTTATATATAATTGCATAAAAAATGGAAAATAATAAATCATCAAACCGAAGAGATACAGGAAGAAAGGAAAAGGGTTTAAAAAAAGATTCTTTTAAGTCCGGCAATAAAAAATATTCCACACAAAGAAGTGAAAAAAAATTCGAAGGCAAAAAAAGGAATATTTCTTCTTTTCGAAAAAGAATACCTAAAGAAACCGAAAAGAAAGAGGAGATCCGGCTCAACAAATATATCGCCAATTCCGGGGCATGCAGCCGCCGGGAAGCGGATGTTTTCATACAGAACGGAGTGGTTAAGGTAAACGGCAAAGTAATTACGGAATTCGGGTATCAGGTGAAGCCGGGAGACGAAGTGTTTTTTGACGGGAGATACATCCGCCCTGAAAAAAATGTATACGTTCTGCTCAATAAACCTAAAGGATATATTTCTACCACCAAAGATGAAAAAGCACGAAAAACCGTTATGGATCTGGTCGCAAATGCCTCTCCTTACCGATTATATCCCGTAGGCAGGTTAGACCGGCAGACCACAGGAGTACTTTTGCTGACTAATGACGGCGACTTGACCAAGAAACTGACTCATCCCTCATATGAAGTAAAAAAAATATACCATGTAACGTTAAATAAAAAAGTGTCTCAGGACGATTTAAATCAACTGCTTGAAGGACTTCGGTTCGAAGAAGGTCTTGCAAAGGCAGATAAGGTATCTTACATTGAGGGAAGTCCTAAAAATGAAGTAGGCGTAGAAATTCATATCGGATGGAATCGTATTATCCGAAGAATGTTTGAGCGTTTAGGATATGAGGTGGAAAAACTGGATCGGGTAATGTTCGCCGGGTTAACCAAGAAGACCTTAAAACGGGGATATTGGAGAATTCTTACAGAATTGGAAGTTAATACGTTAAAAATGCTTTAAAAAACATATCGGGCATTGGCTGCTTAACACAAACCTGAGTTGACAATGCCTGTACAATTTGTTGAAAATCAATTTTCAGCCGAATCTCTCCGAAAATATTTCCCAGAGGATTTTATCTTCATCTAACCTGAATTCGGGTTAAATTATAATTTTTCACCCTCATAAAAAATCACTGAAACGATGAAAACGAATCCCTTATCTGATTCCCTGAGAGTCTAACCAGTCCCTGTAATCTCTGGCATTTTTCATGTGCTCTTTTGCATCCGCCGTAAATACATGCCGTCCCGTGTTTCTGACAGCGCACATAAATAAATAATTTGTCTGTGACGGGTTCAGTACCGCTTCTATTACAAAATCATCGGGAATACAAATAGGTAAAGGGGGCAGCCCTTTATATTTATATGTATTGTATGGGGAGTCTACGGAAACATTTTTTATTCTTACTCTTTTGACCTTAAATCCTTGTATCTTTTTTTCCGCATAAACAACCGTCGGGTCTGATTGTAGTTTCATCTCTTTGTGCAGGCGGTTAAGATATAAACTTGCAATGACCGGCAATTCGTCCTTCTTCACGTATTCTTTCTGTACGATGGAAGCAAGGGTATATACTTCCGAAATAGTCAAATGTAATTTTTCGGCTTTTGATTTTCTTTCTTCGTTCCAGAATTTGGTATGTATTTTTTCAAAACGTGAAAACAGATCTTCGGGAGAGGTATTCCAGTTCAGATAATAGGTTTCCGGAGTGAAATAAATTTTCAGCTCTTCTACATCCGAATATCCTTTTTGTGAAGCTGCTTCTTTAAAGTATTTTATGAAGGTCAGAGAATCACTTTCCAGATTTTTCCCCAAGTCGGATGCCAATTCATAAATATCATCATAGTTCTTAATGCGTAAATGTATTTCATCCTGCCTTCCCAATACCAGACGCCGGATAACTTCTTTGTTGTTCTCTCCTTTTTTTATTTTATACCTTCCTGCTTTGATCTTTTCCGGATACTGCTGGTCTTCGGCTGCTTTATCAAAAGATTCCATATCTTCCACATAGAGGGCGATCAGAACCCTTACCTGTTCATAAGTGGCATTGGTAGGAATGTATATATATGCTTCCTGATTGACATTGGGAGAATAATTTCTTTTATAGTAAGGAATTCCTACAGTTAATCCGATTATTAAAATTACAATGAATAGAAACAGCAGGGTTTTGATTATTTTTTTCATATTTTATTTTATATACTCTCTCGCTTTTTTTCGGATGGAAAGGAGTTGTAAAAATATATACTATATTTTAGAGCCTGTTTAAATTTTATTCAAATATTTATTTTTAGGTTCTAATTATATTTTGCATTCTTTTTAAGCTCTTTTGAGCGTCTTTTTCTCTTTTT
>JAISMV010000091.1 GCA_031276535.1 Flavobacteriaceae bacterium | reverse complement strand
TTTTATTGCCGGCGTATCTAAAATTTACACTTATATTTGCACATATTTTATTCTCACCTGAACATGGATCCTCAAATAAAAATACACAGAAATTTAATTTTAGGGCTGGAAAAAGCGTTAAAAGAAAATTTTTTCGAACCTAATAAATATGCCGATAAAGTTCTGGAACGAGCTCTCAAATCCGACAAAAAATGGGGGAGCAAAGACCGTAAATTTGTTTCCGAATCTTTTTACGAGATCATCCGCTGGAAAAGAAGACTGGAATTTTATGCAAATAAAGAAATGAAAGCGGATACCGTTACCAGTATTATCGCCACTTATTTATTGCTAAATAAAGTAAAATTACCTCCTTTTCCCGAATTTGAAAAAGTTTATGTCACAAAAATAAAAGACCGTTTCAAACTTCCTTTTCCATCACCGGCTGTAGATCACTCCATTCCCGACTGGATGAAACAACGTATGGAAAAAGAATTAGGGGAAAACTGGCATAAGGAAATGCGGGCATTAAACGTTCCTGCACAGACCGTGATCAGAGCCAATACGTTAAAAACTACTGCGGAAAAATTACAGGAAATTCTGGCAGAAGAAAAAATTACCGTAAATTTTATTTCCGGCTTTAAGGATGCTTTGGTTCTCGAAGAAAAGAAAAATATTTTCAAAACCCAGGCTTTCAAAGAAGGGCTTTTTGAAATTCAGGATGCTTCCTCCCAATTGGTAGCTGAATTTTTAGACGTAACTCCCGGAATGCGGGTAATTGATGCCTGTGCAGGCGCGGGAGGAAAAACATTACACCTTGCCTCTTTAATGCAAAACAAAGGACAGATCATAGCCTTGGATGCCCACGAATGGAAGCTGCAAACCCTTAAACAACGAGCCCGAAGAAATGGAGCACATAACATCCAAACCAAAGTAATTGAAGATTCTAAAACATTTAAACGCTTGGAAAGCAGTGCCGACAGGGTTTTGATTGATGCTCCCTGTAGCGGAATGGGAGTTTTGAGAAGAAATCCTGACGCCAAATGGAAATTGCAGGAGGAATTCATTGACCGGATTCGGGGAGATCAGGAACAGATCTTGCAAAATAATTCCAAGCTGGTGAAAAAAGACGGAATTTTAGTTTATGCCACCTGCTCTGTTTTACCTTCCGAAAACACAGAACAAGTAAAAAAGTTCTTAGATAAAAATCCTGATTTTGTATTGATCGAAGAAAAGAAATTACTACCTTCCACTTGCAATTTTGATGGTTTTTATATGGCTAAGATGAAAAGAACGGAGAATTAGAATATCACGGTATTCTTTGGTTTAATTGAGTTATTAAACGAGCAACTTGTCTTTTTAAATTTTCCGGATTGGAATCATTACTGATTTGGAAGTCGGACATTTCTATTATTTTCTCCTGAGACCATTGATTCCGAAGCCTTTTTTTAATTTCCTCCACTGAGGATTTATCCCGGGATAAAACTCTCTGAATCCGTATTTCTTCCGGAGCTGTCACTACAATTGTATAATCGCAGTCTTTATAAGAACCGCTTTCAAATAAAATAGCGGCTTCTTTTATACAAAAATTTCCCTTTTGTCTGGAAACCCAGTCTTTGAAATCGTTTCTTACAGCCGAATGTACTAATGCGTTTTGTTTTTTCAACAATTCTTCATCAGAAAATATCTTTTGAGCAATATACTTTTTATTCAGTACATTCCCAGAATATGCCTCGCTGCCCAGCAACCGGATCAATTTTTCTTTTAATTCTTTGTTTTCCGTCATCAGTTCTTTTGCCCTGACATCGGAACTGTAAACAGGATAGCCTTCTTCTTCAAATAATTTTGCCACGACAGATTTTCCTGCTCCCATTCCTCCTGTGAGTCCCACTACTTTCATGCAGGTCAGACAATGGAGTAAACCATGATATAATGAGACACAGTTCCTCCCAAAACAAACAAATGCCAGATAAAATGTGAATACGGGATCTGTTTGATTGCATAAAAGATTGTGCCAAAAGTATAGAAAATTCCTCCCAATGTTAAAAATAACAACGCCTCGGAAGTCATTAAACTTATGACATTTTTTATATCAAAAACGACCAGCCATCCCATTGATAAATATAAGACCAAAGAAAGCGCATCTACTTTTCCGGTCAGAAATATTTTCATTATTACACCTAAGGTTGCAATTGTCCATACGATGGAAAACAGAGTCCACCCGGAACTTTTTTCAAGAGTTATCAGACATATGGGGGTGTATGTTCCTGCAATTAAGAGGAAAATACTCATATGATCAAAAATACGGGCTTTCTTTTTCAATTTTTCATTTGCGAAGAAATGATATACGGTAGAAGAACTATATAAAACTATCATGGATATTCCGTACATCCAAATGCTTAGTGTGCTGTATGACGTTATATTCCGATCCTTGACCAATAAAAAAATTAGCCCCACAATACCTAAAACAATACCTATGGCATGAGAGATGGTATTTAATATTTCCTGTTTATCTTTAGTTACTTTAAACATTTGTCTTACTAATTTTTAACAAAAGTACTAAATTGCTCTTTCAATGTCCAGTTTTTTTACAATTTTAACATAACCATAAGGGTATTAAGACCGTCGCATAACTTGTTATAACCCGTAGAACCCCATCCTGTCCGATTAATTTTTAATCTATTGACATTTCTGCCGAAGACAATTTGGGTTTAACCGGCTTGCTATAGAAATCTTCAAAATCACCTAATTTGCGTAATTTTTTTCAAAATTAATTTGTATCTTGCCTCTAAAGTGCTTATTTAATTGGTTTGTATCCAAACAAATACACGTATTTTTGCTGATTGAGCAATATTTTCAATACACAACGGGCTAAATAATATATCAGAATTATTGAGGTAATGTATTATATTTGTTTACTCTGAAAGATTGAACATCAAACAATATTTAAAAGCAGGTCATATACAAAAGAAAAAAATGAAATCCAAACCATACATATTATTAACTTTTATATTGTGTTTGCTTTTGCAGACTCAACAGCAATTATACAGTCAGCTCTACCCGGTACAGGCAGTGCCTACGGTGTTGAGTCCGTACAGCAGCAAGTTGTCGGATTACTCCAATGCGCTGGCTAACCGGATCAACCT
>JAISMV010000079.1 GCA_031276535.1 Flavobacteriaceae bacterium | reverse complement strand
TTTAAGATTACCTTTATGCTTACTATTTGAAAAATACCATAAATACGGTATTTTAATAAACTCCAATATAGCTTTACTTTGTCAATGTAAAATAAATAATAAATATACTATGGCGAGAATCCATTATTTGGACTACGACAATGCAGACGAAAAAGTAAGACAAGCCTATGATGAGCAAAAAAAAGCTGCCGGAGGGTATGTAACTAACATGAAGCGGACGTTATTGCGTTCTTTACCGGCTTACAAAGCGTTGATGCAGTGGTATCCCCTGCATGATGAGGTGGAAAAACTAATAGGAAAGCGAGGAGTCAGTATTTTTTGCCATGCTATATCTTCCGAAAACGAATGTTTGTTGTGTTCCCTTTTTTTTAGAAAAGATTTAGCCCGTCAGGGAATCTCTCTTGAAAATTTGGAATTTACAGAACAGGAAAAACTATTAGCGAGCTTTGGGCGGCAAATAGCCAGAAGTTCCACGAAGATAACCGATGATTTCTTTGAGCTGCTAAAACAGTATTTTAGCGAAGAGCAGATCGTAACACTGGTAGGTTTTGCTGTATTGATGGTTGCAACCAATCTGGTAAATAATACACTCGACATAGAGTTGGATGATAACATAAAACCCGAATAATAATAATTTATAAACACATGGCTAAAGAATTTAAAGAAAAGACGATATTCATTACCGGAGCTGCCAACGGACAGGGCAGAGCCGCGGCGCTTGCTTTTGCCAAGGAAGGTGCGAATATCATAGGGTTCGATTTGGGAAAGAAGATAGAATATCCCTCATATAATAACGGAGGAAGTGAACAGCTTGAGAGTTTAAAGCAGGAAATAGAATCAATTGGCGGACGTTTTGTAGGAGCAACCGGCGATGTTCGTAATTATGACGATATACTGCAAGCTGTGGATCTAGGGGTTGAGCAGTTCGGAACCATTGATATTCTTTTCAATAATGCAGGGATCAGTGCATACGGATATGCTCATGAATTAACGGAAAATGAATGGGATTCTATGGTTGACATCAACTTGAAAGGAGCCTTTCTCGTAGCAAAGGCAGTGATTCCCTTTATGATAAGGCAACAAGGCGGAGTTATCATAAACAACTCTTCAGTAGCCGGTTTGCGCGGAATGAAACGCCTCTCGCATTATGCAGCCTCTAAATGGGGATTGGTGGGTCTTACCAAATCCTGGGCAATAGAACTGGCTCCTCATAACATACGTGTAATAAGTATTCATCCTACAGGTGTTAATACACCGATGAATGACGGACTGGCGGAAATGGAAGGAACCACAGCGTTGGAGATTGCCGAACGTTCAGCCGGAAACCTGCTGAAAACACCATGGGTGGAAACCGAAGATGTGGTAAATGCTCTTTTGTACCTTGCATCGGACAAAGCCCGATATGTAACCGGAAGTCAGTTCATATTAGATGCAGGATTGCTTACAGCATAAACCATAAATAAAAAATAAATTTTAATCTGATTAACGATGACGCAACATAGCGAAAGACAATTGGGTTTCGAAACCCGCCAACTTCATGCAGGACAGGAATTGATCGACCCATTAGCGGGATCAAGAGCCGTGCCTATTTATCAGACTACCTCCTATGTGTTTGATAATGCGGATCATGCAGCTGCCATATTTGCAATGGAAGCAAGCGGGATCACATATACCCGAACAGGAAATCCTACAACGGAGGTACTCGAAAAACGTATTGCAAGCCTCGAAGGAGGGAGTGAAGCACTTGTTGTAGCCTCCGGTGCAGCCGCTACTTTTTATGCTATATTCAATATTGCCAAAGCAGGCGATCATATAGTTTCTGCAAATACTGTTTATGGAGGAACTTACAACTTGTTTGCCACATTGTTGAAACAGTACAATGTGGAGGTAACATTTGTGAATTCCGATAATGTAGAAGAATTTGAAAAAGCCGTACAACCCAATACAAAGGCTCTTTTTCTGGAAACTTTGGGTAACCCCAATTCCAACCTCACAGACATAGAAAAAGTGGCTCAGATCGCCCATAGTCATAACATTCCGCTGATCGTGGATAACACCTTTGCCTCACCTTACCTGCTGCGGCCTATTGAGTACGGCGCTGATGTTGTGATTCATTCCGCGACTAAATTTATAGGGGGACACGGAACCACTATCGGAGGGGTGATTGTAGATTCAGGGAAGTTCAACTGGTCTGCATCAGATAAATTCCCGGGACTCACACAACCTGATGCCAGCTATCATGGGGTTGTATTTGTCGAAAAATTCGGGAATGAGGCAGCATATATCCAGAAAGTCCGTAACACTTTATTGCGTGATACAGGCGCTGCCATAAGTCCTTTCAACTCATTTCTACTGCTTCAGGGTTTGGAAACTCTTTCCTTGCGGATCGAAAGGCATGTGGAAAATACATTAAAGGTTGTAGATTATCTGAATAATCATCCTAAAGTGGAAGTTGTCAATCACCCATCTTTACCGGGTAGTTCGTATAAAAATTTGTATGACAAATATTTACCTAACGGAGGCGGAACCATCTTTACGTTCAGCCTCAAAGGAGGAGATTTGCAGTCTACCAAGCGATTTATTGATTCACTCAATATATTTTCGCTGCTTGTTAACGTTGCAGACTCTAAATCGTTGGTGGTGCATCCGGCAAGTACAACGCATTCACAAATGACAAAACAGCAGAAAGCAGAAGTAGGAATCTACGACAACACTATCAGACTTTCAATAGGTACAGAGTCTATAGCTGATTTACTCTATGATTTGGAACAAGCTTTTGCAAGTATATAAAATATCACCCTTTTCAAAAGAACTTTTTAAAGTATTAGGGGGGTAAAACACTAAATGTTATTCTCTTTTTTGGAATTGTTTAGGGGAGCCCTCTCCCCGTTTAAAAGGCTTAACGGATTTTCCGTTAGGCTTTTTTCGTATCCGTAACGAATGAGTAAATCATTTTTTAGAGGCCTTGGGGCGGTTGGCAATAATAATTGATGGGTAATTTTTTGTCAGCACTAACGTGGATGATCTTACAATGACAATAAACTTAGGGTTAATGGTTTAACCCGGGAGTTCATAACAGGAAAAGGGGGTGATAGCCGACAGGCATTAGGGGAAGCAGGAAATAAACAGACATTTTTCTGTCTTTTTTTTGAGAAAAACAAAAAGAGCTACAATCATGTAGCCCTTTTTGTTAATTTTGTTTAATTTAAAAACAACAAATTATTTTGCAGGAGCAGCAGCTGGAGCTGGAGCAGCAGCAGAATCTGCAGGAGCAGCCGGAGCAGCAGCAGAATCAACAGTAGCAGCAGGAGCAACAGCAGCAGCAGCAGTATCTTCAACTACAGCAGTAGAATCAGTTGTGCTAGCAGCATCAGTACCTTGTGCTTTGTCTTTACAAGCGATGAAAGAAGTAGTTGCGATAGCTGCAATAGCTGCGATGTTTAAAATTGTTTTTTTCATTTCTGTTTAATTTTATTAATATTTTTGTTATAAGTTTACAAAGCAAATGTAGGTCAGATAATCATGATGTGGATTCCAAATGATTGTATTATTTTTGTAAAACGAAATTATGTATTTTACAAAAAACACATGGTGATAATCAGCTATTTATAATTATTTTACAAATGACGAATCAGGAAAAGATATTCTTTGAGCAACTAAAAAAGGAGGTTTCAAAGACTTTTTTACAAGACTTTCCGTCTTCAAACCCTGATATTTCCCAATGGAAAGGATTAGATATTATATATTTTCAGGAACATTTAAGGCAAAAAGTAAGAGCGAATGTAAGTGAAAAATGGTTTTATACGTATTTCAAGTCGCCTTTTGAAAAGCTGCCAAGGATAGATATGCTTAACCTGTTAGCTCAATACTGCGGATATAGAAGGGGTTGGACGGAGTTTTTGGAGAATCATAAAACGAATTCTGCGGAGGAACATACCGATGTACCTGCAAATGTACCTGAAAAAAATACGGAATATAAAAACGAAACGTCACATTCCGGCAAAAAAGATGAAAATGCGGGAAAAATCAGGAAAATTATTTATGCCGGTGTGATCGTACTGGTCGTTTTGTTGCTGATTTTCATAGGAGAAAAATATTATGACTACAAAAACACCTATGATTTTTGTTTTTACGATGCCGACAGGGGGTCTCTTATTAAATCCAAATTGGAGATAGTAATCCAGAAAGAAGGTTTTTCACCGGAATATTATACAATTACCAACGGATGTTTCTTTTATAAATCCACTATTGATACTTTGAAAATGACGGTAAGTTCTCCCATGTATAAAAAAGAATCCTTTGTCGTCGGTTTAAAGGAAATAAGAGAAAAAGGAGAGGAAAATCACCGGAACTTCAAGTTGAGACCCGATGATTACGCTATTATGCTGTATTATTATTCTACGGCTATTAATAATACCGATGAAAAACATAAAGCACTATTAATTAAACAAAGAAAAGAAGAGTTAAATAAATTAATTGCTGATAATGCGTTAATTTATCAGGTATATGACAGTGAGTTGTTTGGAGTGGAAGTATTGGATAAAAAGAAATATATTGATTTTATGACCACTCCCACGACATCTCTGAAAAACTATGTATTAATTACAAGTCAGGTGAATAAAAATAACAAGATTAATTTAATTAAATTTAAAATCCAGCGAGATGAAAATTAAATATGTTATCCAGATCATACTGGTATTTTTTATACTAAATTCAGTATCCTGTAATAGAGACAAATATTACGAAGGAGAGAACGATCCCAGTGTAATAAAGGGATATAAGAATGAGAACTATTATGATTCGGAAAAGATGGATTCTTTAGAAGTCATATCTCATATTACCGCACAAAAGCTGCGGGAAGTTTACGAGTTAGCCATTTTAGCAACAGAAAATAAAGCTAATAAAGACATAGATACTCTTTTATTATCACAGTTGCAGGGATATTTCCCCAAAGGAGATACTATTAATATTCCTAAAGTGGTGAAAAATTTAGACTCATTGCGGGTAAAATATGTGAAAATTGAACTGGAAAAACAAAGCATTGCCGATTCAACCATTTTGAATGACTCTATAGGAAAGGTTCGTTTTAAGGTTCATTATTACAATCAAAACAAAAAATATTTTTCAACCGAAGAAGGACAGGCAAATTACATACTAAAGAAAAATCCTAAAAAATTTAAGTCGGAGTTTAGGTTTTATTTTTCTTCTATAGGAAAACCGGAACAATAATCAGGAGTTATAATGTAATCTAAAGGCACATCCCAGGTAGCAATATCCTCTATTTGGACAACAGGGTTGAAAAAAGAAAGTCCGATTTTTTTACAATCGGGGAAGTCTGCCAAAAATCTATCGTAATATCCCTTTCCGTACCCTGTTCTGTTTCCTGAAACATCGTAAGCCAGTAAAGGAACAAAAACACAATCTATATTTTTAATAGTAACATTTTCCGGATCGGTCGGTTCGGGAATACCCCACGAATTTTCTTTAAGTTGAGTTTGAGGAGTAAACTCATAATGTAAAAGAATGCCTTTATGAACTTTCGAACAGTATACTTTTTTGTGATGCATCCATAAAAACTCTATGAAAAAAGACGTCAACACTTCTTTTTTTTCTTTTATGGGAAGGAAAATATGATACGAATCAAAATGAGTAAGAGCGGAATTTTTCCATTGATTAAAAATCCGAAGAGAAGAAATTTCAATCTCATTGTCTGAAAGTTCCTGTCTTTTCCGGAGAAAATGTTCCCGTGCTTGCTTTTTAGTCATAATCGGGTTAAATTTTTTTAACAGAAATAATTTTCACAGGACACGCCTTAGCGGCTCTGTTTGCAGATTCGAAAACAGAATCATCGGGATTTTTTACCGTAAAAAATCCTTTTTTCTCCTGAGACCTAAGCAGTACCGATTTTCCGTCTTTTCTGGACATTCTGAAACTTTCCGAATCAAATTCCGCACAATAATTACAACCTATGCACTTGTCTCTCTGTAATGTAATGATGACCATATCTTGAGTTATCAGTTAATGTCAACGGAGTAATTTAATTTCTCTGTACCCGTATCTTTTTCTAAGTCCTTTTTATTCTTTAAAATGGCAGAAAATATTTTTGATTTCCAATGAGTTCTTTCAGACCATTGACTAAAAGTTTCTTTCGTGTAGTTAAAATCTTCTCTCCAACAGTAATTGGGAGAAACATAACAATACGTATAAGGTGTCAGATAATTTTGGTTTGAAGAAGAGCGGGGATATAGAGAGCCGGAACTTAATAAAATAATATTTTTTTCCTTTGCTATGACCTTGATCTTTTCAAGTAAAGATAGGTAAACATCCTTTAAAGAATCCAGATTGGTGTTCTGGTATTCTGTATTTCCTATTTTTTGTATGGGTCTTAACTGTAGAATATCTATAGATATATCCTTAAAAACATCGAAAAAGTTCTCCAGTTCCAAAAAATTATCCTTATTAAAAGTATAATTAATGCGAAGTTTTAACTTGGGATTTTTTTTCTTTTCATCGGATATCAAAAGTAAATTGGAGAAAAACTTACCGTAGTTTCCTTTTCCCATAAAAAATTCATAGCTTTCCTTAATCACTCCATGCAGGGAAATGGTAAACTCGTTTAGTCCGGCATTGGAATAATCGCGGATACTTTCTTGTGTAAGTAAATTCCCGTTTGTTGTCAGACTGATGTAAGGAATCCCATAATGTTTTCCTAATTGTATGATTTTAGTTATATCTTTATATAAAGTAGGTTCCGCTCCACAGCCAATCTGTAGTTTTAAAGCATTTTTGAATAAAGCATTTGCATAAAAGCCAAGGTTTTCCCGGGGTATGATTCCCTTTAAATGTAAAGTATATTCTTTATCTGTAAAATAACACATCTTGCATCGGAGATTACAGGCCAGAACAGGATCAAAATAAACAGACAGGGTTCTTTTATTCAATAGATTAAGTAGCCATAATCCGAAAAATTTAATCCGGTGATTCTTTACCCGATGATTAATCTTCAAAAGTTGATAAATAATCATTTAGTTTGCAAATTCGGTTTTAACGATCTTATATAATTTATCGGATGGTCGAACTTTAAATTCCACGGGAAGAGTAAGAATATCTCCTTTTTTTGCTTCCTGTGCCGGAACATCATCTACCATCATGGACACTACTTCCGCTTCCTGAGAACCGGTGGTTGGTCCCTGAATCAGTATTTTATCTCCCACATTCAGGCTATATGCTTCAATTTCAAACTCTCCGATTTGAGTTTTTGGATAATAATGCCTTCCCTTTCCGATATAAACCTTCTTTTGGGTGGCGTTAGACCCCGGATTATCTGACCACTCTCCTAATTTTTGCCCCAGATAATAACCGCTCCAGAAGCCTCTGTTATAAACGGTTTCCAGTTTTTTTCTCCAGGCGGAAACTTTTTCTTTGGAAAAGTTTCCGCCTGCAATGGAGTCAATAGCTTCCCGGTAACATTGAGTTACAGTGGCGACATATTCCGGCGCACGACCTCTTCCTTCAATTTTAAGAACTTTAATTCCTGAATCAATTACCTGATCCAGAAAATCAATAGTACATAAGTCTTTGGGAGACATCATGTATTCATCATCAATTTCTATTTCAAAACCCGATTCCTGATCGATAACGGTATATTTTTTCCGACAGTTTTGTTTACAAGCTCCCCGATTTGCCGAAGAATTATGAGAATGCAGACTTAAATAACATTTTCCCGAAACAGCCATACATAAAGCCCCATGTCCGAAAATTTCTATTTCTATTAAATTTCCGTTAGGGCCTTTTATCTCTTCTCGTTCTATCTGAGAAGTTATTTTTTTTATCTGATTAAGGCTCAGTTCTCTGCTTAATACCATAGTATCTGCAAATAATGCATAGAACTTCACCGTTTCAATATTGGTAATATTTATTTGGGTGGAGATATGTACCTCCATTCCTATTTGTCTCGCATAAGCAATAACCGCCTGATCCATGGCGATCACGGCAGTGATATTTGCCGCTTTGGCTCTGTCCAGTACGGTCTTTATGATAGACAGATCATGATCATAAATAATGGTATTTAATGTAAGATAGGTTCTTACTCCTCTTTTAGAGCATCTTCCGGAGATTTCCTCCAAATCATCCAAAGTGAAGTTGATGGAAGACCGGGCACGCATATTTAGTTGTTCCACTCCAAAATAAATAGAATCCGCCCCATTATCCAAAGCCGCCTGAAGGGATTCAAAGTTTCCCGCAGGAGCCATTAACTCTATTTTACCACTTTCCGTCATCCTTAAAATTTCCTGCAAAAATACGAATTATTGAACATATAAAATGACAACCGTCATTACACAATCAGGACGTAAAAAATACTCAATATGCAGACATTGGGCAATCGGTTTGCATAGTCCCTGATAATCCTAATCCTGATTATCTTTATGATTTATAATATGTTATATATGTAATATTATTTGTTGGTGGGTGTATCGGACATTGATTTGAACAGTAAAATTATTTTTCTATACCGGAATTCCTTTACAATAGATCATTTGCCAGATTTGCCAGTTCGGAGCGTTCTCCTTTTTCCAAACGGATATGAGCAAAAAGATTTTTCCCGTGAATCCGGTCTACCAGATAGGATAATCCATTACTTTGTTCGTCCAGATAAGGGGTATCAATTTGTTTTACATCTCCGGTAAGGATAAATTTAGAATTTTCTCCTGCTCGGGAAATAATGGTTTTTACTTCGTGAGGAGTCAGATTTTGGGCTTCATCTACAATAAATATCACATCAGACAAACTTCTTCCCCGTATGTAAGCCAACGGCGTGATCAACAGTTTTTCCTGTTCTATCATTTGGGTAATTTGCTTATACTCTTTATCATTTTCCTGATATTGATTCTGAATCAGTTTTAAATTGTCCCAAAGAGGCTGCATATACGGATCCAGTTTGGATTTTATATCTCCGGGAAGAAATCCTATGTCCCGATTGCTTAAAGGGATGATAGGGCGAGCCAGATAAATTTGTTTATACTCTCTTTTCTGTTCCAGAGCGCTCACTAAAGCCAGTAAGGTTTTTCCGGTTCCGGCAACCCCATGTAAAGCAACCAGTTTGATTTCCGGTTTTGTCATTATATACATGGCAAAGGCTTGTTCCGCATTCCGGGGTTTTATGCTGAAATAGGACTGTTTATTTACGTTTTCAAGTTCCTCGGTAAAAGGGTTGTAATAAGCCAGAGCCGAAGACTTTTCTCCTTGTAGGATATAACAGGCGTTTGGATAGATATTTAATTCTTTCTTGATCTTTGAATACGGGAGATATGAATTCTTATGTAAACTATCGATAAGATCCTGATTGAAATTTTCAATTTTTTCTATACCGGATGGCAGATTATCCACTTTTACCTTTCCGGCTTCGAAATCTTCGGCTTTTAATCCAATGGATCTTGCTTTGAGTCGTAAGTTTACGTCTTTGGAAACTAAAATTACAGTTCTCTCCTTTTCTTCTTCCTTAATTTTGAGGCATACATTCAGGATTTTGTTATCCATGGAATTGGAATCGAATATTTTGGTTGCAGAATATTCAGTTCCGTTAGTGGAAAGAACTATTTTGAATTTTCCTTTATTTTCTCCGGGAAGCGGAATCCAGTCATTGATATTCCTGTTGAGAGAACATTTGTCCAGAAAACGGATAAATTCCCGGGCTTCGTAGTTTTTGGTGTCATTACCTTTCTTGAAATTGTCCAACTCCTCCAAAACGGATATGGGAATAACAATATTATGTTCAGCAAAGAGAGTGATTGACAGGTGATTAAATATAATAACGGAAGTGTCTAAAACAAAAATTTTTTTTTCAGATACGATTTTTTTCTTTGCCATAAGCATATTAAAGTTTAGCAACAACTAAGGTAGCAAGAATATTTTGATTTTGAATAAAAAGTTGCTTAATACACGACAAAAAAATATTCCTATAAAAAATCAGGAGGTTCAAAGTCTAATGGGATAATAGATATTTTGAAAAAAGTATTAATTTAATATGCTTTTTTACTTCTAACCCAAATAGCCTGTTTTTCCTGCTTTTTTACACAAAGAAATTAAATCAACTTTATCCTTAATAAGCTGCTGTAAATTGTTTTTTAATAAATTGTTTATTTTCTACCTCGTCCAGAACGGCTACGGCTGTGTCTTCTACAGAGATCCGGCTTCTTCCGTTTTCGTCAAAAACAGGAGAATCCGTTCCCAGTCTGTATTTCCCTGTTCTTCCGTCAGTCGCTCCCGGCACCATTTCAGGCGCAGGCGAAAAGTAAGTCCAATCCAAAAATTGTTCTTTCTTCAAAACGTTAAAAAAGTCTCTGCATGATTTTGCTCCCGGCTTTATTTCCAAAGGAAAATCGGGAGAATCCACTAATTGTCTTCCATTTACGGAAAGTGTGCCGGCACCTCCTATCATAATGAACCTTTTTACTTCAGCCAGTTTTATGGCACTTTCTATATCCTGAAATCCCTGAATATTGTCATTGTAAAGATTAGGATTAGACCAGCCCGCGTTGAAGGCGCTTATTACCACATCGGTTCCTTCCAGTGCTTTGGCGAGTTTTTCTACATCGTATACGTCTATGGACAAAGTGGTTAATTTTGGATGATCTGAAAAAGTAACTTTATTTTTGTCTCTTGAGATGGAAAGTACTTCATAATTCCTGTCCAAAGCCTCTTTAAGAAGTGCTTTGCCAACGAACCCCGAAGTTCCTATTATTGCTAATTTCATAATATTCAAATGTTTAATATTTTAAGTTATACAATGTCTAAATATATGAAATAAGCTGGGTTATTTTAGCATGATATTATTCATTAGTGAATTTCATGTTGGACAAAACATATTATAGCATGGTTTCCGATCGACAACGCCTGATTTAACGTTCTTATCTCAGAAACGCATTGGATATTTCATAAGTTTTTTTAGATCTCGGATTTTCTTAGAGCCTGTTTAAATTTTATTGCGATTATATTTGAAGATTTAGCGGGCTAAATCAAAAAGAAAAAGTGAAAAAGACGCTCAAAAGAGCTTAAAAAGAATGCAAAATATAATTAGAACCTAAAAATAAATATTTGAATAAAATTTAAATAGGCTCTTAGTGCGGTGGGAATAATTTTGCGATGAAGGGTTCATTTTTCCGGAAGATTGAGCCTTTACCTTTAGGGGCTTATTGGTTATAGGATTTAGGATTTAGGATTTAGGATTTAAAATCCTGATAAGGATTTGATTTTCATAACCAAAGGTCAGCGACCTTCGGGAGAGGATGACGAAAATGGCGCACTGCCTGAAAGGCAGGACTTAATCTTTCAAAAAGTATCGTTCATTAATATCAATTCAGATTGCTGTGTTTTGTGCGGAACACAAGGTGATAAAGAATACGTGTGCAGCTCATGGTTTTAATGTTTTTAGTCCTGCCTTTCAGGCAGGGAGAGTTGTTGTATATGCTCTCCGAAAATCATCGACCTTCAGTTACGAAAGTATTGCCTTTCAGGCAAATGATACGCTTTAATGTTTAAGTTCCATCGCTTTGAATTCTGCCTTTGATGCGGTTTTGAACACTCGTATTTTCATCCTTAAAATTGCCTTTAATGCAGTAAATTTATAAAGATAAAAAACATCAAAAGCTGCCTGAATAAACAGACAACCTTTAATGTTTTAACTCAGAAAATTGATTTTTTTTACTTTACCACTTCTTTTTGTTTGATCAGATTCAGTGCTGAACCTGCTTTAAACCATTCTATCTGACCTTGGTTATACGTATGATTGGTAACAATTGTATCTTTACTTCCATCTGAA